>CALLMJ010000185.1 GCA_938006875.1 uncultured Bacteroidia bacterium | reverse complement strand
GAAACGCAGGAAGGAAGATTTTATGTGGAAAATAAAGAAATATTCAGATCTAAATAGAAATTTACCAGAATAATTGATTGTAAAAATTCATCTTGAAAATCTTTTGAAGTTATAATTGGCTTTTATTCAAAAATTCATTTATAAAATATTGGAAAAATACCTTACTTTGAATTAAATTAGCATCAATCCCTCGTATATCCTTTTGAAAAAATTAATTTAACAAATTAAAATGCAATTGAGCCTGATAATGGCCAACGGTGAACTATTCCCAAAAAGAAAACCCAATAAAATGCCAAGTGAAGTTTTATGATCAAAAACTTTATTTAATAAGCAAAAACCAACCTTTGAAAATCAACAGTTTTTCCTATTTTTATAAAAAAACAAAGAGATCGTATTTGATCTATTCAAGGGCTACACGATGTGTCCATGCACGTAAGCCAAATAAAATTGGAACGGAAAAGCATAAACCCAGTATTCATTGTTTTAGTAAAAGGTTATTTATCTTTCTTGGAGGACGAGAATTTTGTTATAATTGATTTATGCAGAAGACTACATTTGAAGCGTAAAATACCGCAGTAATTTTCCAATAAAGTATTTTAAAATTTATGTTTGAAAAAACGAGATTGCCCCAAATATGACAAATCCGCACGTATTTTTTTTATTTCTTTTTCTGTTTTTTCGAATTACTATCCATGCGCATTCCAACATTGAGATACTGATTAGAGATGTTTATCCATTCGATGGTGTATTGGCTGAATTAAAATGTCCTTTAAGTGTATATATCGAAGGAAATATAATCAAGGAGTTGTGTTCCAGCGCAATCCCGGCATCGCCAAACATGATTCAAATTAATGGAACAGGTAAAACGCTTACACCGGTACTCATTGATGTATATTTCTATATGGTATTTAGTTCTTTGACAAATGATGATCTCTCAAGTCGATCATTTTCCATGGAAAATCTTGTTCAAAGGTCCTCTGAAGGAGCCGGGAATACGATCATGAGAGAATTTACAACAATCAGAGATTGCAGGGGGGCAATTTTTCCCATTCAAGCATTGATCAAAGAGGGTAAAATAAATGGACAAAGAATTTGGCCAGCCGGTACAGTTATCAGTCAGACGGGTGGTCACGGTGACTTTAGGGCTTGGGGAGAAAGATCAAGAAGGTTATTTGGCAAAATATCTAAGACAGAAGCTATAGAAGCCAATTATATTGCCGTTGGAACCACCGAAGTACTGACCGCTGTACATGAAAATCTGAGATTCGATATGGCTTTTATTAAATTGATGGCCAGCGGAGGAATTGCCTCTGATTATGATCCGTTCGACGTGTCTGAATACATGCTTGAGGAACTAAAAGCGGCTGTAGAAGCAGCTAAAGATTGGGGTACTGATTTACTTTTTAATTCTGAGAACGGGAATTGTCAAATTGAATTGATTTTAAAATTGGCCGCATGGTTTACCTCTAATGAAATTCTGAAATTGATCACCCACGACAATGTACAAATGCTCAAACTTTCAGGACGTAGAAGTCCTTATCAAGGTGAATCAGGACTTATACAACGAGGTGCACTTGAAAGTATTATTTTAATAGAAGGAAATCCACTCGTTGTAATATCCTTATTAACGGATTTTGACCATAAATTTTTGGTCATTATAAATGATGCAAGATTTATAAAATATACTTGAGTAAATTAAATTAGTCTTTTAAAAATAACAACTTTAATGGATTTGAAAATTAAACACAATTTTTTAACAACTATTACAGCCAAATAAATAGTATAATGAAACACTTTCTTTTTAATGCAATAGTACTTTTATGTCTTGTACATTCATTGTCAATTAAAGCCCAGCAAAACAAGGAAATCGACCCATCAAAAAAGACGAATTTATATACTCAGGTCAATAGCGTATTTGAATATTCACGCACGAGATCAAATGAGTTATTCGGTGCACGATTTACTGTTAAATATGCAAGCAATCCTGATAATCTTCTTTCCATCGCTACACCTATGTTTTACAATACCAATTTGGGTCTATTCGGTTTAAGTGATACTCGGATTAAATACTTCAGAGCGGTCAAAAGAGACCTTACTCCAGTTGTGATCGCATTGGTGCCATTTGTGGACGTGACAGTTCCTACAGGTAGTTACAAAAAAGAAGTGGGATCCAGTACAATTACATTGTCCGGTGGAGTGCTTTGGGGTTTGACATTTAATAAATATATATCTCTTTTTCCGGGATTGAGATATTTACATGTGACTAAACCACTGACAAAGCTTATTCCTGAATCTGCTAAATCAGCCTCTAACGGCATAGAATTACAAACAAATACCAGCATCAATTTTACTAAAAGGTTTTTTGTTTTTGTCAACCCAATAATTAATATTTCGCATTTTGATTCCCAATGGTCTGATATTTGGTCGGGTGAGTTGATTTTTAATTATATCATTACGCCTAATAAATTTAAATTTAATGCGGGCTGGTATCCTGATTTTACGAAAAATAAAAATTCATACAGGATCGGAGGGACTGTATTTTTTTAAGTTTTGAAAGATTAATAAAAATTAATAAAAACTATTTTTAGAAACAAAGCTGGTTATACATTAAATTAATTATTAGAAACATTTTCGTATTCACGTATTTTAAGTATTTTCATAGAATATTTTAATCTCTTTACTTTTTGTTTTTTGTTTAAGCTAATTGTGTATTTTTTGTATTTCAGATTTATTTAATTTTTTATTTTTTTGAATGATAATTATCGGTATTATTTCAATGGATCGAGTTGAATCATTTGTATTCAAAGCCTCTGCATACAGACAATTTTTAATTTGAGGAAAAATAGATTTAATTTCATTGAAAATTTCATTTCCAAAATACTGTTTTTTTACGATGCTGTCAATCTTGGATTGTTTTTTGTTTAATAATTCATTCATATTCAAAATCTCTTCTTTTAATTTTATCATCTCAAGCTCTGAGTCACTCAAGTTTGTAAAAGTTAATCCTTGCTTAATTAAAATTTTTTCAGGATCAATTTTAAAATTCTTTGATTTTTCAAGAATATAGTTTTTTTGATCTTCAGTTAGTGGTCTTCCACCATATATCAATGTGATCTTTCGTTTTTTTCATTTATTTCACTCTTCAAAAGGTAATTACCTTCATAGATTGTAATGCTATTTATTAACATATTTGCGTGTTGTACAAATTTTTCTTTTTGTATCAGTTTATATCCAAAAAATATGCTCGGCAAGAGAACCAAT
>CALLMJ010000184.1 GCA_938006875.1 uncultured Bacteroidia bacterium | reverse complement strand
CTATTAACGGCCCTGCTCCTATGTTGCTTGCTTTCTTTATGAATACCGCCATCGACCAACAATGTGAAAAATACATCAAACAAAATGGTTTAGTAGATGAAGTTAATAAGAAAATTGCGGAAATTTATTTTAATAAATGGTGCTTTTTACAATTTGAAGGCAATGCAGGCGGTAGAACCGTTTGGAATAAGAAAACCATGAAACCAGTTGTACAAGCACCTAAAGCCTCCGATTCTTACGGTAATCACCATATTGAGGAGATATCTCCTGAGTTTTGGAAGGCTAATATGAGCCTAATAGATTGGAGAGGACTTGAAATCCCTCAATTTATTTATGATTTACTACCCCACTATCACGGTGAACTCCCCGAAGGAAATGATGGATTAGGTTTGTTATTACTCGGAGTAACCGGCGACCAAGTTCTACCGAAAGAAGTTTATAATAAAATCAAAGCTGAAGCGATTAGTGTAGTTCGAGGAACCGTTCAAGCGGATATTCTCAAAGAAGACCAAGCCCAAAATACTTGTATTTTTTCTACTGAATTTGCTCTTCGTATGATGGGAGATATTCAAGAATATTTTATTCAAAATAAAGTACGTAATTTTTATTCGGTTTCCATATCGGGCTATCATATCGCAGAAGCGGGTGCTAATCCCATCACGCAACTAGCTCTAACGCTTTCTAATGGGTTTACTTTTGTGGAATACTACCTTGCACGCGGTATGCACATAGACGATTTTGCCCCTAATTTATCCTTTTTCTTTTCTAACGGTATGGACCCTGAATACTCTGTGATTGGTCGTGTAGCAAGAAGAATATGGGCAAAAGCTATGAAAAATAAATACGGTGGCAACGAACGCTCTCAAATGTTGAAATATCATATTCAAACCTCTGGGCGTTCTTTACATGCACAAGAAATTGATTTTAATGATATTCGTACTACTTTGCAAGCTCTTTATGCGATTTATGATAATTGTAATTCTTTACATACCAATGCTTACGATGAAGCCATTACCACACCAACTGAAGAGTCTGTACGTAGAGCTATGGCTATCCAATTGATTATCAACAGAGAATTAGGTTTAGCCAAAAATGAAAATCCTTTACAAGGTTCTTTTATCATAGAAGAATTGACAGACTTAGTTGAAGAAGCTGTATTAATGGAATTTAAACGTATCTCTGAACGTGGTGGCGTTCTCGGTGCTATGGAAACTATGTACCAACGTAATAAAATTCAAGAAGAATCTCTGTATTACGAAACCTTAAAACATACAGGAGAGTACCCTATTATCGGCGTAAATACCTTTTTAAGTAAAAATGGCTCTCCCACTATTGTTCCCGCAGAAGTTATTCGTTCCACTGAACAAGAAAAATTGCAACAAATCCAAAATATTCAAAGATTGCATAATATTATGCAAAAACAATCCCAAGAAGCACTCCTAAAATTACAAGATGTTGCTTTGCGTAATGGTAATATCTTTGCAGAATTAATGGAAACCGCAAAGGTTTGTTCTTTAGGGCAAATTTCCAAAGCTTTGTATGAAGTAGGAGGTCAATACCGAAGAAATATGTAATCAATTTTCTTGATTAAAACCTTTGAAAGGTCTTGTAACGCTTTTATAGGTAAATACAAACAAAATACACCAATTATTTGACAATTTATGGATGTATTTTGTTTATATTTCTTGTTTAAATTCTTCTAATTAAAGTTCATTTAATCTCTTTCCTTCATGATTATAGTAAAGCTTATGCTTTGCTTCTCCGACTACTTGTCTTCGGTAGATACTATTGTGTCCTGAAATTAAATAAGAAACTATACAAGCAATAGCGACATAGGTTCCACATTCAACATTAAAAAGTTCAATTGCCATAATACTGCATGCAATAGGAGTGTTGGTTGCACCTGCAAAAACTGCAACAAATCCCATTCCCGCTAAAAGTGCTGTTGGCAATGGAATGAATAGACCAAGCGCATTTCCTAAAGTTGCACCAATAAAAAACAATGGAGTTACTTCTCCACCTTTAAAACCTGATGAAAGTGTAATAATAGTCAAAACCATTTTAATAGCAAAGTCATAAGCTGGTAATTGTTTATCAAATGATTGAACGATAGTAGGAATGCCTAAACCAATATATTTTGTTGTTCCGATTGCCCAAACTATACAAGATACAAGAATACCTCCTATAAATGGTCTTAATGGTGGATAGGAAATATAAGACTTAAAAATATTGTTTGATTTATTAATCAGTTTGCTAAAAGTTAATGCACATAAACCAAAAAATATTCCAGCAATTAAACTATAAATGATATTTAGAAAAGAAATATGAGGAATAGAGCTAATGTGATAATGTGTATGAGGAACTTGCCAGAGTTTGGTTACAATATCTGCAATAATAGCAGTAATAAATGCAGGAAAAAGTGCATGGTATTGAATACGCCCAATAAGAAAAAACTCCATAGCAAAAACTGCACCTGCGAGTGGTGTTCCGAATACTGAACCGAAACCACCCGCTACTGCTGCAATAATTAATATTTTTCTGTCTGATGGTGTTAATTTAAAGGGTTTACTAAACTGGTCAGCGATAGAACCAGCCATTTGTAAGGCAGTTCCTTCTCTTCCAGCAGAGCCACCCAATAAATGAGTTACAATAGTTCCAAAGTAAACAAATGGAGCCATTTTGAGGGGAATAAGTTGTTTGGGTTCATGAATGGTATCAATCAATAAATTATTTCCTGCTTCAACTTCTTTACCAAAATAAAAATAAAGTAATCCTATAAGAAAACCACCCATTGGTAAAAAAACAATCAACCATAAATTGTTTTCTCTAAAATTTGTTACCCAATCTAATGATTGAAGAAATCCAGCAGAAGCAGAACCAATAAAAAAAGCTACAATAGAACCAATGAATGTCCATTGAAGAATGTAACTAATAGAGGGATTTTTTCGAGAAAAAAGTTTGACTGTAAATACCAACTTTTGACTGATAGATTTATGCTTGTTTTTAGACATACTTTTCCTGATTAAATTGTTAAATTAATTAGGCTCCATCAGCTTTTAAAGCGGTTGGGTAAGGAATAACACCATCTCCTTTCTGATTTTTTTGCAAAGATACAGATTATTTTCAGTTAGTGGATTGATTTTTGGAGATTGCAATCTATTAAAGTAGCAAAATTTTCCAAAACTATTTTCTCTGATAATTACAATTCAGAGTTTTATGTTATTTAAATTCATAGATAGGGGTAGTCTACTTCTATTTACAAAAGTTTGTTTTTGTTTCTGATTTTGTAAAAAAATTCCCTATAATCATTCCAAACCACGACGCAACAAGTCCCCAAAACATATCAGGATAAGGGGATTCAGATAACCTTAAATAAAAATAAACGATAAGTCCCAAGCAAATGGATAAAATTGCACCTAATGCAGTATGTTTTTTAAAGTATAAACCATAAACCATTGGAACAAAAAGAGAAACTCCACTAATGGCGGCAGACATACCTACCAACTCAAATACTTTGTCATTCAAAAAGGTAATGAATAAGCTAACTATACCCACCAATAAAACAGAAATTCTTGATATTCTTAATAGTTGTTGGTCATTGGGTTTACCAAACAAAAATGGATAAAGATTTTCAGCGATAACTGCTGATGGAGCCATTATGGCACCACTTGCTGAACTCATAATTGCAGAAATTAATGCTCCCATAAATAATAATTCTACCCAAACAGGCATTTCAGAATTTACAAATTTAATTAACATGTTTTGCGAGTTTGCATCGTGTAAAAATTGAGGTTGGTAAACTTTGATATAAACAGCAATCATTAAGGGTAATGAACCAATAATGACATATAAAAACGATGCTAACCATGCCGATTTTTGAGCAATATTTTCATTCTTTGATGACATCACTCTTTGAAATATATCTTGGCCCGGTAATGAGCCTAATCCTACAATAAACCATGTAGATAACCAATGGCCCCATGAATCCAAATTGGAATTTGGAAAAAATTGGAAAAAATTAAAAGGTAAATTTTCTAATGTTTTGAATTGAAATAAATCAGGAGCAATAAAAATGAGTATTACGAATAATCCTAAAACAATTACAGAATTTTGTAGTGCATCTAAAGTAGCTACAGACCACATTCCTCCATAGTAGGTATATAAAAGCACGATAGAAGTACCCAAAATGGTACCTGAAATTTGATGAATGCCTGTTATTTCATGAAAAATTACTCCTAATCCAACAATTTGACCAGCAATCCAACCCAAATAGCTTAATGTTAATGCTAAACTCGCAATGAGTTCAGTTGTTTTGTTATATTTTTGAGCATAAAAGTCTCCAAATGTAAGTAAATTTAAACGATATAAAGGTTTTGCAAAGAAAGTACCTAATAAAAATAAACATAAAGCGGCACCAAGAGGATCTTCAATGATTCCGAGAATACCTTTTTCAGCCATTTCCGAAGACGCACCGATGATAGTTTCGGCACCAAACCATGTAGCAAATAAAGCGGCAGTTGATAATCCCATTCCCAGCCTTTTACTCGCAAGCAAAAAATCTGTTGAATTATGAACTTTTTTTGATGCTTTTAAACCTACCCAAAGGGTAATTAACAAATAAATAACAATTCCAACAATGACCATTTTACAAAAATAAAAAAATTTTAAATGGTTTGAGTGTAATAGAACGATATGTTAATAAAGCACTGGATTTCACCGTGATACTAAATCCGGCTAAATTAGCAGTCGTAAAAAAGTAAGGCGCATCCTATAATGCTTATTAAGAACAAGATTACTTTACAATTTCCATAAATACCAATTTCCTTTTTGAAAGATTGGCTTTATACCTTCAAACTCCTTTTCTTCGGTTATAATGTGAGTAACTCCTTGCTGTTTAAAGTTTTGCCAGTAATCCCAATTTTGTTGATTGTAAAATAGTTTTGCTTCGTTTATTTCTTTTTTAATAGGAAAATTTTTGGGTTTTAGTCCATAAACTGCTTCAATTCGTTTTAAATATAAGGAAAAATAGGAATTTTTTTTGGGCGTTGCTATAAAATTAACATAAACGTTTTTTTTACTATAGCTTTCTAACTCCGTCATATGAATTGGAACAATTATACACATTTTTTCATTAAATTGTTCAATGAATTTGCATAATTCAGTTTTATCGTCCTTAAAGAAAAATACATCTAATGGGATTCTATTAGAATAATTCCAAACTCCACAAAACACAACCCAACTCATAATTGCTAATAAAATGCTATCAGAAATTTTTTTCTGAATGATTAATATAATTATACCCAAAGTTCCTAATGTCAAGAATATTCTATTGAACTTGATAAAAAGAAGAAGAAAACCTAAAAGCAGTAAAATTCCCAATATAGTAATCCATGTTTTTTTTTGAAGTTTTGAAAATGTATAATAGAAAATTCCCATAAAAGCAATGATTCCAAAAAGTTTAATCCAGAGGGTAGTTTTAAACCATTGTAAAGAGGTAATAAAGTTGGATTGAAGGATGTAAAATCCGAACATATAAATGATTGCTCCGAAAATTTGGAGTAATATAAAAATCTTGAAAAATTTCTGTTTTTTGAAGAAGTAAAAAATTACAATCAAACAAAAAAAATAGAGAATAAAACCCACTTTTTGAAAATCTAAAACGGCGTAATGTTCATTAAATTTCCAATAAAACATAGCTTGAAAATACTGGTTATCCGAAAGAACTTTGGTATCCTGTTCTAAAGCGATTTTCATACCAATAGCATAAGTCGCAGAAATGAAGAAAAATAGTATTTGAGAAAAATATATTCTGGGAATTTTTCTGTTCTCTAAAAAGTGATTGATTAAGTAAGTTCCGAATAGAAGAAATCCAATTTGAATCCCTGCAAGTAAATGAAAAATTGTAGCCAAAGAAAAATAATAAAAAGATTTTGCTACCTGATTTTGAAGATAAAAGTATAAACCCCAAATTGCAATGGTTTTAGAAATGGTAGAGGCTTGAAAGTTATTGTAATAAAGTTCATTACCCCCAAAATTTATGCCCCATAAAGGCAGCATCATCAACCAAACTACCATAAATGCTAAATAATCTTTCAAATAAATTTGAGCAACTTGGTAAATTCCGAGGATTAAAAAATAAGTGGTAATCCAATGAAGGAAAAATGAACCCAAAGGTAAAAATTGCCCAAATAAAGCCAATAAATAAGATACAGCGAAACGTTCGTTAGGAAAATAAGAATTGATATTTTGAACAAATAAAGGCAAATCCGATTTCCAACGGCCAGTTAAATTGAGTGCATAAGGAATAATTTCCGCATGGTCTCCTCTTCCATAGTTATAACCCCATGTTGCTAAAATAGTGATAGTTAAAAAGCTAAACAATAAATGCAATCGTAAAGAAATATTGTTCATTGTAATCATCACAAAATTAAAAGAAACAAATAAAAGAATGAACAAAAGATTATTTTAGATGAATGTCTTTTATCTAAGATAATCTGGAACATCTCTTAAAAGAACTTTTTGGGCTTCTATTAAATTCATTGGATTTTTAAATTTAAGTAAAACTATAATTTATTTCAAACAAAGTTCTAAATTTTAAAAAAATTTATACTTAATTCGTGAGTTTTTTTATAAATAATTTCAAAATCTTTTTGTTGTATTTCGAGAGTAAAAATTACTTCATTTTCGGAATATTCTTCTTTTAAAATTTTGTATTCCAATGAATTAAGAACTTGATAAATCCAATGAATATTTTGAATAGGTGCTGATAATTGAATAAAATTTTTCGGTGTATAAATTTGCAAATTTGTATTTTGGATAGCTAGTTCTGCAGCAGTTTCATAAGCTTGAATTAGCCCAGAAACTCCAAGTTTGGTACCACCAAAATACCTTACCACCGCAATCAAAATATTAGAAATTTCATAAGAAACAATTTTACGATAAATAGGTATCCCAGCGGTGTAATTAGGTTCTCCATCATCATTTGCACGGTAAGTAGGATTATCAAATCCTAAACGCCAAGCATAACATATATGAGTAGCATCAAAATATTTTTTTCTTAAATTTTTTAATTCATTATCTATTTCTTCTTGATTATGACAAGGAAATAAAAATGCTTCAAATTTTGAGTTTTTGGATTTAAAAAATCCTTGAGATTGATGCTGGGGAAAGTAAATAGGAAGTTTTTCTTGCATGATTGTTAAATTAAAATACAAATTTAGAACTACTTTTTTTTGTTTATCGTATATTTACGTAAGTTTTTAAGTTGAAAAATTATTATCAAATTTTGGGGGTTATGCCTCATGATTCCCCAGAAATCATCAAAAAAGCTTATCGCGAATTAGTTATGAAGTATCATCCTGACCTCAATCCGGGTCAAGAAAACACCCTTATTTTACAAGAAATCAATGAAGCTTTTGAAGTTTTATCTGACTATGAAAGTAAAAAAAAATATGATTTTCAATTATATAACTACATCAATAACCTTCAAAATTATCAAAATTCCTATCAAACCACTCAAAACTACAAGCCTAATCAATCTTCAAATTTTCAATCCTACAAATCTCAAAATGTTCAAAAAAATTATATAAGAAGAAACGTTAAATACAAAAGAAAAATTTCTGATCCTAGTTCTAAATTTATACAAAAAAGAGATTTTATTGTTCCATTACTGATTATAGCATTTTTCACATTTATAGCATTTTATATTCGTTTTAAAAATCAAACTTATAAAATAGAGCCTTTTCAAAAATCAACCATTAAAATTGACATATATTCTGTTAATTTGAATGGTATCTTACCTACTGCCTACTTGCCGAATGATTTTTTTGAATATACCCAAATCACGCAATTAGATTTATCCAATAATAAACTTTATTACTTATCGAATAAATTTGGTAATTTAAAAAACTTAAAAGCCTTAAATCTTAATAACAACCAAATTTCTCATCTTAATGATGGATTTTCTATTATGAAGAAAATGGTATTTTTGAACTTGAGCAATAATCCATTAGTAGAATTTCCACCTGAAATTTTAGAAATGAATCAATTAGAAATTTTGTGGTTAGATAATTGTTATTTAACTGAATTGCCATTAGAAAAAATGAATTTCCCCAAACTACAATTTTTATTTTTAAAGGGGAACAATATTTCTATTGAACATCAAAAACAAATCAGGAATAGGTTTCCAAAAACGAAAATATTTTTTCATTAGTCCGTTCCCTTAGTATGCTGTGCGTGGTTCACACCCAAAAGCATTGCCATTTCGTGCACTTCATGCCCTCACTCGCACTATACAATATAAATGCGTTTTTTAAGCCCAGCTACACTACCCAATATAATCCTTAATTTTAATTCCCAACATTGTTTCTATTTGTTCATCACTAAAATTAGACAACCTTAAACTTTTAACTGCATTAATGATTTTATTTTTTTCATCCTCTGCTCGTTTCATTTCCTCTTCCGCCCGTTTCTTTTCTTCCTCCGCTCTTTTCTTTTCTTCCTCTAATAATCGTTCTTTTTCCTCTAATTCCTTCTTACTTTCCTCTAACGCTTTTAGGTATTTCTTCTCTTTATCCTCAAACATCGCATTTACTGTTCGCCATGCTTCTTGCTCCGTCTCT
>CALLMJ010000183.1 GCA_938006875.1 uncultured Bacteroidia bacterium | reverse complement strand
CAACACCACGGGTGCTAGCAATACTGCCAATGGGGTACAAGCACTTTATAATAACACCACGGGTAGTAACAATACTGCGTTAGGTAGAGATGCAGGTTATGGTAACGCAGGAGTAAATTTTAATCAATGTACTTTTGTGGGAGCTTCTAGCTCTCCTACCGTAAATCGCACCAATGTAACCATGTTGGGGTATGGAATTACTAACGGGCAATGTACGGGCGATAACCAAGTGCTTTTAGGCAATACCTATGTAACGCAAATTCGTGCACAAGTAGGTAGCATTACTACTTATTCCGATGCTCGTTATAAGTTTAATATTCAAGAAGATGTCAAAGGATTGGATTTTATTATGAAGCTCAAGCCTGTTACTTATCAACAAAATCCGGAAATCCTACATCAAATTTGGGGCACTCCAGATAGTATATTGAAAGAAATTGATCACTCTGAAATCAAACAAAAACGTTTCATCGGTTTTCTTGCCCAAAATGTAGAAAAAGCGGCAAATGAAAGTGGATTTAATTTTCCAGGTATTGATATTCCTAGAAATGAAAAAGAGGTTTATAGCCTTCGTTATGTAGATTTCATTATGCCTTTAGTAAAATCCGTACAGGAATTAAAACAAGAAAATAATAAACTTGCTCAGCAAAATGATAAACTTACTAAAGAAAATATAGAGCTTAAAACAGAAATCGAAACTCTCAAAAATCAGTTTCAACAACTCTCCAAAGACATGGAAAGTGTAAAAAATAAGATAAATTTAAAAAGCGAAAAGTAAATTTACATCTATATCAAGATGCAGCAGTGTAAGATATTGGTTGATGTTCTGTAAACTCGGTCTTATCTGCTGTATCTTTTTTTTTGTAGTATAGGGATTAACAATCAGAAGGTTTGAAATTAGAGTAGATACAAATAAGGTTTCCAGGTTTCACGGATTTTTCCATTAAATTCACGCATAAAAAAAATGTATGAAGGTTTAAAAGGTTTTTGGAGTAAAGTCATACCTGCTTCTTCAGGCGTTCTATTTCCTTTTTTGGAATTACAGGAATGGCAAGCCGTAACTAAATTTTCCCAAGAATCTGTTCCTCCTTTTGAACGTGGAATTACGTGGTCTAAAGTTAAATTTTTGGTTGTACCACAATATACACAACGCTCGCCGTCTCTTTTAAAAATATTGCTTCTAGAAAGTGCAACTTTTCGGTGAGGAACTTTGACATAGTTTTTTAAACGAATTATAGAAGGTACCTCAAATAAATTTAAGCTACTCCGAATATACTCTCCTTCTAATGCATCAATTAATTCTGCTTTCTTTAAAAATACCAATAAAAATGCTCTTCTTACCGTGCAAACTGATATAGCTTCATAATTTTGATTAAGAACTAAAACTGAATGTTTCATACATTTGAGTGTTCATGTTATATACTTATCCATGTTTTATACGTAATCAAATGCAAATAAGTTTCATTTTAAAAGTGTAAATTTTCTGTTTTTACATTATCTTTGTAGGATTTATGAAAAAATTAGTTGAAAACGAGGATTATTACTTAGAAAATGGGAAATATGTATTTACAGAAAAGTTTTTAAAAGAACGAGGGTATTGTTGTAAAAGTGGTTGTCGCCATTGCCCTTATGGATTTAAAAAGAAAAAAAAATTTATTACCTTTTGGGATACCGATAACTATGAAGAAAAGAAAGATTCACTTGTGTAAGTTTTTAATTTGTTAAAAGTTCTCAAAAAAAATAAAATATTTTGCAAAGTAATAATTCGTTTCTAAATTTGCGGCATAAAAATCAATGAAAAAAGCTGTATTTCATCATCATTTTTTGGATTTAAAATTCATCAGGCGGTGATATAAATTTTTTTTATTGTTTTTTTCAAGGCACCGCTAAAAGCCATTAGTGGTGTCTTATTTTTTTAAAGAAATTATATGGATAAACTCAAATTAGCAGTACAAAAAAGTGGTAGGTTAAGTGAAAAATCACTTCAACTTTTAAAAGAATGTGGAATCAAGTTATCAAATGAGGACCGAAAGTTAAGAACAGTTGCAAGTAATTTTCCTTTAGAAATTTTATATTTGCGTGATGATGATATACCACAATATGTAGAGCAAGGCGTTGCTGATACAGGTATAGTAGGTTTCAATGAGGTGCAAGAACAACAGAAAAATGTTATTTTAGTAGAGCATCTTGGCTTTGCTAATTGCCGTTTATCATTAGCTATACCCAAAGAAGAGCTTTATACGGGTATTCATTATTTTGAAAATAAAAAAATTGCAACGAGTTACCCAAATATTTTGAAAAGATTTTTTCAAGAACATCATATACCCGTAGAAATAGAAACTATAGGCGGAAGTGTAGAAATTGCACCCAGTATTGGTTTAGCGAACGCAATTTTTGATATAGTTAGCACCGGTAGTACACTAATTATGAATGGATTAAAAGAAGTTCATACAGTAATGAAAAGTGAAGCTATTTTGATTAAGAATGAGAATTTTACACAAGAAAAAAATTTGATTTTAGAAAAACTATTGTTCAGAATTAAAGCTGTAAGAAATGCAACTGAAAATAAATATATTTTGTTAAATGCTCCCAATGAAGCCATTCCTGAAATAATAAACATCTTACCAGGGATGAAAAGTCCTACTATTTTACCACTTGCACAAGAAGGTTGGAGTAGTTTGCATTCCGTTGTAAAAGAAGACCAATTTTGGGATATTATTGACCAATTAAAAGATTTGGGTGCACAAGGTATTCTCGTTTGTTCAATAGAAAAAATGGTAATTTAAAAATTTATAATTATGATTAAAATTTATCAAAATCCAAATAAAAACTTATGGTACCAATATATTCAAAGACCCAAAATTGATACCGAAAGTTTGTTTAATATTGTCAAAGAAGTTTTCTATGAAGTTCAGACATCAGGCGACAAAGCCTTAATTCATTATACTGAAAAGTTTGACAAAGTTTCTTTAAATAATTTGCAAGTTACTGATGAAGAAATACAGCAAGCTCATCATTTGGTGAGTAATGAATTACGGAATGCTATCCTTCAAGCGGTTTCTAATATTAAGTTGTTTCATACTTCACAAAAAGAAAAAAAGAAAATCATAGAAACCAGTGATGGGGTTTTTTGTTGGAGAGAATCAAGACCCATTGAAAAAGTGGGAATTTATATACCTGGTGGCACAGCACCTTTATTTTCTACGGTTCTTATGTTGGCTATTCCTGCTCAAATTGCAGGTTGTCAAGAAATTATTTTATGTACACCACCCAATACAGAAGGAAAGGTACACCCTGCCATTTTGTTTGCGGCTTCCATTACAGGAGTAACTAAAATTTTCAAAATTGGTGGCATTCAAGCTATTGCAGGTTTATCCTTAGGAACTGAATCTATTCCCAAAGTTTATAAAATTTTTGGTCCTGGAAACCAATATGTTACATCTGCAAAAGAATACTCCCAAACATTAGGAACTGCAATAGACATGCCTGCCGGCCCTAGTGAAGTATTGATTATTGCTGATGAATATGCTAATCCTGAGTTTATTGCTGCGGATTTGCTTTCACAAGCAGAACATGGTGTTGATAGTCAAGTAGTTTTACTTTCAAATGATAGAAGCATTTTAGAAAAAACACAGTTAGCACTTAATCAGCAAATTGCTAATCTACCTCGCAAAAATATGGCTTTAAAAGCTCTTGAAAATAGTTTTTTTATCGAGTTTCCCGATTTAGATACTTGTTTTGACTTTTCAAATGATTATGCACCAGAGCACTTAATATTATCAGTTAAAAAACCTAAAAAATATGTAAATAAAATACAAAATGCAGGCTCTGTTTTTTTAGGAAAATACAGTTGTGAAAGTGCAGGAGACTATGCTAGCGGAACCAATCATACTTTACCTACTGCTGGTTACTCAAAAATTTATAGCGGTGTTTCTTTAGATAATTTTATTAAAAAAATTACTTTTCAGAAGGTTACTAAAAAAGGATTACAAAAACTTGGTAATACTATTGAAATAATGGCTGAAAATGAAGAGCTTTTTGCTCACAAAAATGCAGTTACATTACGTCTAAATTCCTTAAAAGATGATTGAAATACAAAATTTTATAAAAGAAAACGTTAAAAATTTAATTCCTTACTCTAGCGCTAGAAGTGAATTCAATGGAAATGAAGGTATTTTCTTAGACGCAAATGAAAATCCCTATGGAATTTATAATCGTTATCCTGACCCCTATCAAAAAAATATCAAAAAGAAAATTTCTCAATTAAAACAAATCCCTGAAAATCATATTTTTTTAGGAAATGGTAGTGATGAGGTTTTAGATGTATTGATGAGAATTTTTTTACAACCCAAACAAGATAGCCTTTTAATTTTCCCTCCAACTTATGGTATGTATGATGTACTTGCAAATATTAACCAGATAGATATTCATAAAATTTCTTTAAACTCAGATTTTCAATTACCTATTGAAGAAATCAAAAACTTTTTAGAGGTTCATAAACCCAAAATGGCAATTCTCTGTAACCCCAATAACCCTACTGGTAATTCTTTAGATAATATTATAGAATTTTTAAATATTTTTGAAGGCATCGTGGTTATTGATGAAGCTTATATAGATTTTTCCCAAAAACCTTCATTTTTAAATCAATTATCTAATTATCCTAACGTGATTGTTAGCCAAACATTTAGCAAAGCATGGGGTTTAGCAGGTGTGAGAGTGGGAATGGCATTTGCTCATCCTGTAATCATTCAATATATGAATGCCGTAAAGTACCCTTATAATATTAGTTTACCTAATCAAAAAATTTTAGAAAAAGCATTGGATAATCCCCAAAAAGTTCAAAAAAAAATTCATAAAATTTTAGAAAATCGTAAATTTTTAATAAGCAAACTTTCTCATTTACCCATTATACAAAAAATCTATCCAACAGATGCAAATTTTATTTTAGTGAAGGTAGAAAATGCAAATTTCATCTATAAAAGTTTATTAGAAATTCCTATTATAGTAAGAAACAGGCATTCCCAAATTCCTAATACACTCAGAATTACTATTGGAAAGAAAAGTGAATTAAAAATATTGGTACAAAAACTTAAAGAAATTAGCAAAAATTTATGAAAAAAAAAGTTTTATTTATAGACCGTGATGGAACTTTGATTATAGAACCTCTACCGGATAGACAAGTAGATAGTTTAGAAAAATTAGAATTTTATCCTGGAGTTTTTCAAAATTTATCAAAGATTTTCCATGAATTGGATTATGAACTAGTAATTGTTACCAATCAAGATGGATTGGGTACTCAAAGTTTTCCTGAGGAAACTTTTTGGCCTGCACATAATAAAATGTTAAAAGCATTTGAAAATGAAGGTATTACATTTAAAGCAGTTTACATTGATAAAACTTTTGAACATGAAAATGCACCTACTCGTAAACCTGGCACAGGAATGTTATCTCATTATTTTTCTGAAGAATATGATTTAAAAAATTCTTTTGTAATAGGAGATAGAATAACAGATGTTCAACTTGCTAAAAATTTAGGAGCTCGGTCTATTTTATTAAATAATTTGGATTGCTCTGAAGCTGATTTAGTAACTACTTCATGGACTGATATTTATGAATATTTAAGAGCTTTCAAACGTACTTCAACCGTTCATAGAAGAACTAAGGAAACTGATATTCTATTGAAAATTGCTCTTGATGGTTTAGGAAAAAGTAATATTTCAACAGGTTTATTTTTTTTAGACCATATGTTAGAACAAATTGCTAAACATGGACTAATTGATTTGACAATTGAAGCCCACGGGGATTTACAAATAGACGAACATCACACCGTGGAAGATATTGCTATTACATTAGGTCAGGCTTTTTACAATGCTTTGGGAGATAAAAAAAGAATCAATCGTTATGGTTTTTTACTTCCTATGGATGATTGTATTGCTTTTGCTGCTATTGATTTTGGTGGAAGACCCGAACTCAATTGGAAAGTTAAATTTAAACGTGAGAAAATTGGTGATGTTCCTACAGAAATGTTTAAACATTTTTTTAAATCTTTTTGTGATCATGCTAAATGTAATTTGTACATAAAAGCAAAAGGCAAAAATGAGCATCACAAGATTGAAAGTGTATTTAAAGCTTTTGCAAAAGCTGTTTATATGGCTATTCAAGTCAATCCTAAACAAAATTTACCTTCTACAAAAGGAATTTTATGATTGCAATTTTAGATTACGGAGCTGGAAATATTACATCTGTTAAAAATTTATTGTTTTCTTTGAAAGTAAATTTTGTAGTTACTTCTGATTTAGAAGTATTAGAAAAGTCAGAAAAAATTATATTTCCCGGAGTTGGGCATGCAGAGTTTGCTATGCTTAGACTAAATGAATTAAAATTAGTCAATTTTATTCAAAATTATACAAAACCATTTTTAGGGATTTGTTTAGGTATGCAACTTATGTGTAACCATTCAGAAGAAGGTAATACAAAAGGTTTAGGAATTATTCCTACTAAGGTGAAAAGGTTTCCTGATAAAGATATTATACCACACATGGGTTGGAATGAAGTAAATTTTCATTATAATTTAAGTATTTTTCAAGGTATTCCACAAAATTCAGACTTTTATTTTGTTCATAGTTATTATGTAGAAGAAAATCCATTTTGCGTTGCTAGATGTAATTATATTTTAGAATTTTGTTGTGCAGTTCAAAAAGATAATTTTTATGGTGTTCAATTTCACCCTGAAAAATCCTCAGAATTAGGAAAAAAAATTATGCTAAATTTTTTAAATTTATGAGAATAATACCAGCAATAGATTTATTAGAAGGAAAATGCGTTCGTTTAACACAAGGTAATTACGAAAAAAAAACTATTTATCATGAGAATCCTTTGGAAATGGCAAAAATTTTTGAAGATAATGGATTAGAATATTTACATTTAGTTGATTTAGAAGGAGCAAAAGCCTCAAAAGTAGTTCACTATCATGTATTAGAGCAAATTTGTAGTAAAACAAAACTTAAAGTTGATTTTAGTGGTGGAATTAAGTCAGAAGAAGATTTAAAAAAGGTAATAAATTCTGGCGCCAATCAAGCTTGTATAGGTTCATTAGCTGCTAAAAATCCTGAAATTTTTATAGAATGGCTTCAAAAATATGGTGAAAATCAAATAGTTTTAAGTGCAGATGTTAAGCATGAAAAAATTGTAGTTCAAGGATGGATAGAAAAAACAGAATGGAATATTTATGAATTTTTAAGAAAATTTATACCACACCAATTAAAATATGTAATTTGTACTGATGTTGCAAAAGACGGTACTTTGTCTGGTCCATCTTATGAATTATATCATCAAATTTATAAGAAATTACCTGAAATTCATTTAGTTGCAAGTGGAGGAATTCATCATGAAAAAGATTTAGAAGGTTTAAAAAATTTAGGCTGTGAAGGCGTTATAATCGGTAAAGCTATTTATGAAAGTAAAATTTCTATAAAAAATTTGAAAAATTATGCTTAAAAAAAGAATTATACCTTGTTTAGATGTTAAAGATGGAAGGGTCGTAAAGGGAATCAAATTTGAAAATTTAAAAGATAGCGGCGACCCAGTAGAGCTAGCTTATAGGTACATGCAAGAAGGAGCTGATGAATTAGTTTTTTTAGATATAACCGCAACAGAAAACCAAAGACAAACTTTAATTCAATGGGTTAAAGAAGTAGCAAAAGTTTTACAGATACCTTTTACTGTTGGAGGCGGAATAAGAAATTTAGACGATGTAAAAGCTATCATTGATGCGGGTGCGGATAAGATTAGTATTAATTCAATAGCTGTAAAAAATCCTTCTATTATAGAAAGTATAGCGAAACAATTTGGTAGTCAATTTGTTGTGGTTGCTATTGATACGAAATATAAAAATCAACAAAACAAAGTTTTTATTGCTGGTGGTAAAATAGAAACAGAACTACAAACAGAAAATTGGAGTAAAGAAGTTGAAAATTTGGGGGCTGGTGAAATTTTATTAACTTCAATGGATCATGACGGTGAAAAAAATGGTTTCGCTATTGATATTTTAAGTAAAATTACCCAAATTATAAATATACCTGTGATTGCTTCAGGTGGAGCTGGTAATAAACAACATTTTTTAGAAGTTTTTCAAAAAACCAAAGTTACAGCTGCATTGGCAGCTAGTATTTTTCATTACCAAATCGTGAATATTCAAGATTTAAAAAAATATTTATTGGAACATCAAATCCCTGTACGATATGCAAAATATTGATTTTAAAAAACTTAATGGATTAATTCCTGTGGTTATACAGCATCATTTAAATCAACAAGTTTTAATGTTGGGTTTCATGAATGAAGAAGCCTATCAAAAAACCATTGAAGAAAAAAAAGTTACTTTTTTTAGCCGCTCTAAAAATACGCTTTGGACAAAAGGCGAAACCTCCGGTAATTATTTAATCGTCAAAGATATTTATTTAGATTGTGATGATGATACTTTATTGATTAAAGTTGAACCCCAAGGACCTACTTGCCATCGTGGTACGGTGAGTTGTTTTGATGAAAACTATTCCAAAGGATTTTTGTATGAACTTCAAAACATTCAAAATCAAAGAATTCAATCTAAAAGTTTAGATTCCTATACCTTTAAACTTTTTCAAAAAGGAATCAATAAAATAGCCCAGAAAGTTGGTGAAGAAGCAGTGGAATTGGTAATAGAATCCAAAGATAATCATTTAGAATTGTTCAAAAATGAAGCGGCGGACTTACTTTATCATTTTTTGCTTTTATTGAGAGCAAAAAATTTGCAATTAGAAGATATTGAGGAAGTTCTCAAAAAAAGACACGAAAAA
>CALLMJ010000182.1 GCA_938006875.1 uncultured Bacteroidia bacterium | reverse complement strand
CAGATTTTAATTTCAAATCCCTCCGATTAAATTTAGTATTGCGATGGGAATATTTACCCGGCTCGACACTTTACCTGGTCTGGACACAAAACAAAAACAACGATTTACACCCAGGAACTTTTCACTTCAAAAGAGATTTTAAAGATTTAATCTCAGCCGATGGTGATAATGCTGTTATGTTAAAATTAACTTATTGGTTTAATTTGTAGTTATTCTCAAATTTAGCTTACTAATGGGAAACGCGAAAATCAGTGTGGAAATATTTCTTAATTGGAATAGACTTAAAAAATTCTTAAATTTGGTTTGGATTTTCATTGCCGGAGTGGTGGAAATGGCAGACACACCGTGTTCAGGGCGCGGCGCTCGCAAGAGCATGCGGGTTCAAATCCCGCCTCCGGCACAATCAATGGAGAGGTGTCTGAGTGGTTGAAAGAGCCGGTCTCGAAAACCGGTATCCACTTTCTGTGGATCCAGGGTTCGAATCCCTGCCTCTCCGCCAATTTAAATAAACTCCTTATGAGTTAATTTATCAAATCTCAGAATTCTGATACCTAAGTCCTCAGCTCTTTTCCGAATTCTATTGCTTAAATCTTGTGTAGTAACTAAAAATCCTCTTCCAAATGTCCCTCCTGCTACATTCCTAAGAGTTTCAATTTCATAAATATCTCGATTTGGATCACTCTGTCTACCACTCTTACAAGAAATAAGATGAAGCTGGTAATCCTTTATAAAAATAATATCAATTTCATTTTCTACATTACTCCCTGATAAAATTTTAACTCCAACTTCAGGATTTATATTTTGATTTTTTAAAGAATACAGCATAAAATATTCAAGCCATTCACCTCTTAAGAATGCATCATCATCATAATTGAATTTTTCTTTCCCAACAAATAATATAAAATTTGAATGCGTTCTCTGGATAGAAAAAATTCTATTCTTTTTATCGTTATAAGTTTTAAGATATCTTTTGTTAGCAGATTCACTTCTGAATTTATCAAGAAATTCAGAAAATTTAGTTAATAGCTGTTCTTTAATTAATAGATTAAAAAGTCTTTTATGATTTTCGTTTAATCCTTCAGTTTTTGTTGAGGTAATTTCATAGCCGTAGGAAATCAGATAATCTTTTACCGAAAGGCTAAGAGTTAAGGGTTCAGTACTCAATTTCGGAAACAAATGAATAATCTGTTTGTTCTCTGTATTACAGTAGAATATCTTTTTATCCTTTTCAGCAAAAGCTTCATAAGCTGCAAGCGCCATTAATTTAGTACCACCTGTAACATTTAATATTACATCACCTTCTGTTTTTTCCAATTCAGATTTAACAGCATCTTTAAAGTTTATATAATCATAAGCATTTAAGCCATCATTCCATTTAATTTTTATTCCTTTTGATTTAAACAATTTTTCAAGGTTATCAGCACATTGCTTTTCTTCCGGTGTAGTAAACAAAACAACACTTTTTGGTTGGAACATAAGTACAGGTAATACATTAGCCATTGCCTGGCGGGAGACAAGACAAAAGATAGTTTTCATTTAATACTCTCTAAATCTTACAAAGTTGAATATAACAATCTTTTTTCCATTATTCTCTTCAACAATCCTATCTGTAGTTGAGGCAATTACTTTTATATTTTTCTTTTTCAACATCTGTGTAAGATGGAAAACGAAAGTCAGCTCACCCATAAGATGAACAGCATTTGATTTATCTTTTGAAGATTTAAGTAATTTTAAAATTATTTCGTAATATTTCCTGGCTTTAATTTTAACTTGATTTGAATTTGCATTAGGTGATATATGCGGAAAAGCCAAGTCGTAAACAGATTTAAATTTTTTTATAGCAGACTTAAACTGTTTTTCCGACCATTGATTACTTGGATGATTTGAGATGTTAATAAGCATAGGGATTAAAGTAAATATTTTTTGTAAGCATTAAAAATTTCATTCAAACGATTTTTAACAGAACTCACAGAACGCGCTGAACTTAAAAATCCAGCGTGGTTCACATCGTTCCTCAAATCGGTAAGTGAGTTATATTCTGAAGATAATTCATTAAGAGTTTCACATTTTAATAGTTTCTGCATCAATTCAGTATTTTCAGAAGCGGGTTTTTTCCATTCGTTCTGTGGAATATTTTGGGAATAAATTCTAAATGCCTGAGCAACAAGATTTCGATATACTTCGTTGTCTAATTCAAGTAGATTTTCTTGCAAAATAATTGAAATAGTAAATTCCTGCAAAAGTGTTACTGCCTGTTGATACAAATTATGAGTTAAACACCATTCTATTAAAGTCAGGGTTAATGACTTTTGATTATTGTTGAATTTAGAAATTTTCTTTTCTATTTCGTCAACCAGATAAATAAACGCTCTTGGTAAATCTTTATATTTAAGATCAGTAACATCTTTTTTAAGTTCTTGAAAATTAAAATTAACCAACTCTCTTCCCCTGCATAATGCAATGCTGCTGATCAAGCTGTCTAATTTTTCTATTACTCTCGTTGGGAAAAACT
>CALLMJ010000181.1 GCA_938006875.1 uncultured Bacteroidia bacterium | reverse complement strand
TTGTTGTCAGAATCTATTCTTCTATTTTTTCTCTCAGAAAAGGAAGGGTTATTAGTTGAGTGGGATTTGAGGGTTGATGATGGGGTTTTTGAATGTTTCTGTGTTGACTTCTTCATTATCATTTATTTCATTTAATTTTGGTAAATCGGTTAAAGAACTTATTTTAAAGTATTCAAAAAAACTATCAGAAGTTCTATAAAGTAAAGGTTTACCCGGCATATCAGAACGACCTGCTATTTCTATGAGTTGAAATTCTAGCAATTTTTGAACGGCATAATCAGAATTTACACCTCTTATATGTTCAATTTCTGATTTTGTAATAGGCTGTTTATAAGCTATAATAGATAAAGTTTCTAAAGCAGCTTTTGATAATTTCTTTTTTTCTTTGTGTAAAGTAGCTATTCTAACTACTTCATGGTATTCAATTTTTGTAAATAGTTGATAACCACCATTCACGGATTTAAGAATTACAGGGTAATCCTCACTTTGGTATTTAAGTTCAATGGATTTTAAATAATCTTGTAAATGTTCTTTTTGAATATTTAAGTGAATCAAAGAAGGATGATGGAAAATAGCTTCTAAGTCCTTTAAAGATAAAGGTTTTTCAGCTGAAAACAAAATAGCTTCGATGGCTTTGACTAAATCCATATTAATTTATCAATTCTTTGTAAATAAACCACAAAAATAACAAAATTATGGATACCAAAATACTTAATCCCCAGATATTCCAACCTGTTAAATTTCTACTTTCAGTTTTTACATTGCTAATATTATGATTATCAATAAATTTAATTTCATTTTTTTCTACATAGAAGGATATTTCTGGTATTTCTAAAAATTCTTTTCTTTTTGTTTTGGTGTTAAAATAAGGAAATGAAATTGAAGAGATTTTGTAGTTTCCAGTATCATTAGGAATGATATGATATTCAAATTCCAATGAATAGTATAATTCATTTTGAAACAAATACTGTTTAGAATTGTGATTTTGCTCAAAAATATCGCAAGACTTATTTAATTTGGGTAAATTAGGCTTTATGGTATTTAAGTTACCATTTCCACTAATTGTAAATTTATAATCAATTTTATCGCCTAATTTTATTTTAGAAGGAGGTTTTAAATACTTAATATTGAAAATTCCTGTTAATAAGTTGGGTACAGGAACTTCTGAAATAGTCAAATCTAAAGAATTGCTATAGATAGTAACCTCTTCGAGGGGATTTTCATAAATTTCATTGGTTAAATAAGTTTTTTTCTTAATTTTAAAAGGAACAGACTCATAATGAATGCTTCCCGGAAAAAATGCAAAAAGAAAGGAATGATTCAATAAATATTTTTGATATTTAATTCCATTTCTAAATTCATAAGAAACATTTTGAAAAGGTAAACTATCCAAATTTTCTTCCCAAAATTGAGTATTTTTGATGTTCTGTAATAAATTTTGCACAGCTTGAGGTTCAAAAAATATTTTATCGATTAAATTATCTTTAATATAAAGGGTTACATTTTGATTGATTTGTTCTCCAACAAATGCATGATTTTTATTGAATTGAATTTCTAAGATTACATCATGAGCATTTAACTTCCAAGTTTCTTTGTTTAAGTTTTTATTTTGAAAAAAATTTTCAGTTGAATAGATATTGATAGTTTTGCTTTTGAACTCCAATTTAGATTGATTGGAATGAAAATAAAAAGAAGGTATTTGTATATTTCCAGTTTTTTGAGCTTTAAATATAAAGTAATATAAATAAACGCTCTGATGTTGAATTTTTTTATAACTATGAGAGTTACCAATCAATTCTAATCCATCTATTTTGGGAATATTCTCAGATTGTATATTTAATAATTTTGAAGATTCTACAATTAACTCAACAGGTTCTAATAGATTATACTTTTCCTTAGAAAAATATATTTTCTGAGCTGAAATATGGTTTTCTAAGAAAACTAAGTATATTAACCACAAAAGCATAAATTTTATATGCTTTTTATTCATAGTCTATTAATTTTGCAAAGTTACATACATTTCAATGCTAAAAAAACTTTTCATGAAATTTAACGAATTAAAGTTTAATTTAGAGAAATAAACATCAAAAGCTTAATTTCAAAAAGTAATTAAAAGAAAATGAAGTTGTGATTTAAATTATTAGTCTTTATTTTTTTCAAGTCTTTTGATTTCATCGCGAAGCCTTGCAGCTTTTTCGTAATCTTCGTTCAAGATGGCTTCTTCAATTTGGGAGGTTAAAGAAGCTATTTTTTGTTCTAAATTTTCGGTATGAATACTTTCAGGGTTAGTTTGGGGTTTGTAAGGATTACTAGGTTTGTTTTCCAGCAATTCATCTTCTATCAATTGTTCATCATTAACAAAAACAGAAGCATCTTCCATAACTTTATAACTAGCATAGATGGGGCAATTAAATCTCACTGCAATAGCTACTGCATCAGATGGTCTAGCATCTAATTCCAGGATATTTCCGTTATTTTGTTGAATAAAAATAGTTGCATAAAAAATTCCATCTCTTATATCATCAATGACAATTTTTTGAATAGTTGAATTTAATTTAAGGATTGCATCATGAAATAAATCATGAGTAAGCGGTCTTAACCTTTTAAATTTTTCTAGTTCTAATGCAATAGCCTGGGCTTCAAAAGCACCAATAATTACAGGAAGACGTCTATTTCCATTTACTTCTTTCAATATTAACGCATAAGTACTATTGTTAGACGAAAGCGCTGATGATAATCCTAATATTTCTAATTCAATATTTTTCACAATTACTACTATTTTTCGCTTCAATTGAGTATTTATGCAAATTTATTATAAGTATTTTAAATTGGCAAATTTTTATTTTTTTGAAATATAAATAATTGATTAAAAATCATTCTAAATACATATAAATCAACTTTTTAATATGAGTTTTTTGTTAATTTAATGTTACTACGAGTTTTTTTTTTCCAATGAGTTTAGAGAGTTCAACAGCAATTTTGTAACATAAAAATTAAGCAAAATGGAAAGTAAAAACATTCAGCATGAAGTATTGAATTTACTTCAATTGATTCAAGAATTGGATAGTAAATTTTCAAAAAACTATTTAATTCACGTTTTAAAAGGGAATTCACAATTTACTAAAACTGAGCATCATTTGTTACCACAATTTGGTAGTTGTAGTAATTGGTCTATTAGTAAGTTAGAAATGCTTTTTGTATTCTTGTTTAATAAAGAATATTTGTCTCTAAAAAACCATCAGAAAGGAATTTATGAAGTATCAGAGAGAGGGTTAAATTATCAAAAAAAAGCAAAAGAGTTTTGGATAAGAGATTATGAATTAAAGCCCACAAAAAGGTATTATTATTCAGCAATTAAAGCCTTGAAACAAGAAAGAAAATTACAAGCTATGGAAAAAGGATGTCCTGAATATGAATTATGCTCTAATTTTCAATTAGAACAGCTTATCATTAACGATTTTAAAAGTATTGAAGAATTATCAAATCATCCGATATTTATTCATTGGGAAGGCAAGGTTAATTGGGATAAAATGCTTTTAATTTTAGCAAAATGTAAAAACGACTATTATGATATAAAAATATTAAATCAATATCAAAATTACAAAAAAATTGAAGAACTTATTCAAGAAAATAAAAGCATCAGTGAAATAATAAGCGAATTAAACATTAAAAAGTCAACCCTCGTCAAGTATGTAGAATCAATTTATGAGAATGAAAATGAAAATGAAAATTTGAAACTATGGATTTATAAAAATGTAAACAAAACAGATTTGGTAAAATGTATAGAGTATTTTACTCGGACCAAGAACTATAAATTAAAAGAAGCAAAAGAACAATTAAAAATGGACTATGAGACGATTAGGTTGGGGCGGATTTACTTCCGGATTCAACAAATAACTGTTGCGGCATAAGTTATTATATAGAGGTTAGTACAAATTACTAACCTCTTTTTTTTAAAAAAACATTTGTTCATTTTGAATTGAAAATTTTAGATTTTAATAAAAGTAAAATTCAAATTTTTTTTGGAAATTCATATACTAATATCTAATTTTGCTAATTGTGATAAAAAGCAATTAATTAATTGAAAGATATGATAAAAATCTCAGAAAAGCCATTATTTAAGAGTTTTGTTTTGCTACTTTTTGCATTCCTAATCACCACAAAACATTCAAATGCTCAGAATGTTCAAACTTGGGAAGAAATAGGACCAAATAATTTTGGAGGTAGGACAACTGCAATTGCCATTGACGCTAATAACCATATTTATGCGGGTTCAGTTGGAGGAGGATTATGGAAATCCACTGACCAAGGTTTCTCATGGAGAAGATTAACGGGTTTTAATGATAATTTGATTGTTTCTCATATTTTTATTGATGGAAATAACATTTATGTATCTACGGGAGATTTGGTAAGAAATGCAAAAATACGCTGGGGTTCTAATGCTAATTTTAATAATAACCATATAGGAAATTTTTCATCAGGGTATTTTGGTTTTTCTGGTATGCCTGGTAAAGGTGTTTATATATCAACAGACGGCGGTAATACCTTTTCTAATAATAATGGTACTTGGGATGGATCCTGTAATGATCCCAGTCAATCATGTTTTTATAATCCTAATGTTAATCCATTTTTATCCGTTCAAAAAGTTGCAAAAGATAAAAACGGTAATTTTTATGTAGCAACTTATGCTGGTTTATATATAACTGACGCAAGTTTTCAAACACTTACTAGGGCCACTTTAAAAGATACTGCTGGTAATGATAGAAGTACACAGTCCATTATTGATATTGATATTACTGATAATAAAGTTTATGTATCTTCTGTAGGGAATCCAGGTAATGTTTTCGTTCAAGAAAATTTTACAGGTGATTTTATTTCTATTATCAATAGATTTAATGATTTATTTACAACTACCAATAGACCTGTGCGTTTTGAGGTAGCAATATCTCCTGAAGATCCAAATTTTGTTTATATAGCTGTTGTTACTACAATTACTCAATTACGTTTTTCTGGGGTTACCTTATCCACTGATGGTGGTAATACATTCACGAAAATTGCTCCACAAAGTGTGCCAGGAGTTTTTACTCCAGTTTCTGATGGACAAGGTTGGTATTCATTGGCTATGGCAGTGGACCCTAAAAACAAAAAACGCTTGTTGTTAGGAGGTAGTTCCGTTTGGGAATATACAGAGACTAATGGCTGGTCAAATATTGGTAGAAATTTTCAAGCTTTTGTTGGAGATAATAATTATATTGGTTCAAGATTAAATAATATTCTTTTTAATCCCAATCCTGGTAAAGAAAATGAACTTTGGTTTACAGGCACGAGAGAAATCATATTTTCTAATGATGCAGGCAAAACTTTTTCTACACGTACAAAAGCATATAATTCATCACATTTAAGTTCTGTTAAGTTTGGTGCTAACCCATTTGAAGTTTATGCGATTTTAAAAGAAGGTGGAATTTTGTACAAAAATAATCCTTCACAAAAGAATCAAGAATTTAGCATTTTCAATAGGAGGTTAAACGATGGACAAATTGCGGCTTCCAAAATAAACCCTAATCTTTTATTATACTCAGGTACAGGAGGGGACGTATTAAATAGGAGCATAAATGGAGGGGGATTATTTGAATCTTTCTTTGGATATGCTAGTAAAAAAGATAGTTGTGGTGGTCAAGTTCACCCAACAGCTAACGAAGAAATTAGACAAGGACCCACACCTGATCCATCTACCACTGCATTTTTTGCATTTATTGAACAACCTACAATAGCTCCTACTATTGATGCTAATGGTTTTCATTATGAAGTTCAAGAAGTAAATGGAAAAAGAAATTATAAAACTTATGCATTTGTGCATGATTATTTGCATGAAAATATATGGGCTGTTTTTAATCCTTTTGGTGGCCCTGATAGTTTACCTACTTGGAACAGAATAAGTTATCCTGATGCTGTAAACGAAGGAGAAAGTGATGAACGTGTAAGTTGTATGGCGATTTCGCAAGATGGTAACTATACACTTTATATAGGAACAAGAAAAGGTAGAATTTGGAGAATTACCAATGCAAATGACTTATGCAATAGAACTATGCAAAAAATTTCAAATGGCTTACCCAATCGTTGGATAACTCATATTGCTATTCATCCTAATGATCCCAATACTATTTTAGTTACTTATGGTTCTTATGATTTTAATAATCAAACTAGTGGAAGAATTTATGTAAGTAACAACGCATTATCTGCTTCGCCAACTTTTAGAGATGTTACTGATAATTTTCCAAAATATCCAGTTTATACTGCATTGTTTGCACCCAATACTACTTTGGTTTCTCCAAGAAATTGGAAAGTTTTAATTGGAACTGAAATTGGTGTTTATGCATCTAATGAAGATTTAACCAATCCTTCTGTTACTGCTCCTAATTGGTTTGATTATAATAGTTCAGAAACGAAAAATGTACCCGTTATTACAATGGATATGAAAATGGTGAATAGAAGAGTGATTGAACAAGGTACTCAAGTTCAAATATTTTTAGATGAAGCCGCAGAAAAACATGTTTTAATAGGAACTCATGGAAGAGGTGCATTTATATTGAGAGACTGGGCGGTTTCTAACCAACCTATTACAGAAACTGTTAATAGCTTCAATGCAGTTTTATATCCCAATCCCGCAAATGATAATGCATTTATTCGTTTTGAATTATCACAAAATTCAGAAATGGAATATTCTTTATTGGATGTTTCAGGCAAATTATTACAACAAACTCAGGACAAATTAACTATTGGAAATCACTTAATTTCTATTAATACAGAAAACTTAACCAATGGTATTTATTTTGTAAAATTGAAATCAAATGACTCCATTCAAACTTTAAAACTAGTTATCCAGAAATAATCCTTATTCTTAAAAAACAAAAACCCTGAATAAATTCAGGGTTTTTATTTTTTCAACATTTTAAAAAAAATTAATTTTTAGGTTAAGAACAAATAATTTTGTAATGTTAGGTTGAAAATTTCTAATTTTGGAACGATAAATAAATCAGCATGTCAAACAAAAAGTATCGTGTTTTCATTGTAGAAGATAAAGAGATTTGGGCGATTTCTTTGCAGGAAAAATTAGGTCCTAACTATGAGTACCATTTTTATACATCTGGAGAAGACTGTATAGCAAATTTATCTAAAAATCCTGATATTATTATTTTAGATTTTGATTTAGAAGGTCAGATGAATGGATTAGATACACTCAAAGATATAAAAAAGAGATTACCCAATGCTTACGTAATCATGTTTACGGCACAGGAAAGTGTTCAAAATGCTGTAGAACTTTTTGAAAATGGTGTTTTTGATTATGTAGTAAAAAGTGAAAATGCCGCACTTCGCGTTAAACATCATATTAAAAGAATTATAGAACTTGAACTTCAAAAAAGCCAAGTTATTGAATTAAAACTTCAAATCAAAAAATGGCAAATTGCTATTACTGGCGTAGTTGTATTTTTGTTAATAATGCTTTTTTGGATATATTTTCAAACTTGCCCCAATCAAAGACAAATAAAATGGGACCCATTTAATGTTTCTGGTACTGAATATTGCGAAGGAAGACCTACACAATAAGTAAATTTTGATTATTTTTCATAATGTTTTAAAGACTGTTATTAAATAACAGTCTTTTTTTTTATGAAAAAACTTTATATTTTTGTTTTTTGAATAAAAAGAATGCAAGAACCGTTAGTTTCCATTATTATGGGTTCAAAAAGTGATTATCCCATCATGAAATCTGCATCTGATTTTTTAAAAACTATGGAAATACCTTATGAATTAACCATAGTTTCGGCTCACAGAACCCCTGATAGAATGTATGAATTCGCACAAAATGCAAAAAATAGAGGAATCAAAGTAATTATTGCAGGAGCAGGAGGCGCGGCGCATCTGCCAGGAATGGTGGCGGCTATTACCACTTTACCTGTTATTGGTGTACCTATTTTATCTCCTAATTCTATTGATGGTTGGGATTCCATACTTTCCATTCTTCAAATGCCCGGTGGAGTACCTGTGGCTACTGTTGCTCTTAACCAAGCTTTAAATGCCGCTATTTTAGCTTCACAAATTTTAGCAACTTCCAATCCAGTTATTTCTCAGAAATTAGAAGACTATAAATATTCTTTAAAAGAAAAAGTTTTGCAATCTATTGATGAACTTCCTCAAGATTAGACTTTTAGCTTGGCGAATTTATCAATTTTTTATTTTTTGGTGGTTCTCAAAATCTAAATGGAGAATTCATTCGCCTTTTGTTTATGAATTGGTTACGAAAGTATTCCCTCATATTCCTTCAATTAATGGTCAAGAAATTGAAAAAGTTAGAAAAGAATATTTAACTAACCATCAATTAATTGAAATTCATGATTTTGGTGCTGGTTTTAACAATCAAAAAAAGAAAATTATTTATAAAACAATTTCACAAATTACTAAGAGTTCTGCAAGAAAACAAAAGGAAGGGGAATTAATTTATCGTATCATTAAACACCTAAAACCTCAAAAATTTTTAGAACTTGGAACCAATTTAGGTTTTTCTGCAGCCTATATAGCGTCAGCTTTAAAAGAAATTCATAATCATAATTACCAATTTATAAGTTTAGAAGGTTCAGAATCTTTACATCAATATTCTAAGTTACTAACCCAAAACTTCAATTTAGAGGTTGAATTAATAAATATACCATTTGATGATTACCTTTCTGAATTAAATAAGACTTTTGACGGAATATTTATAGATGGTAACCATACCTACGAAGCAACTATACGTTATTTTCATAAACTAAAAAATCATGTAAATGATGGTGGTTTTATAATTTTTGATGATATTTATTGGAATCACTCTATGAAAAAGGCTTGGAATGAAATCGCCAAAGATGGTTATGTAACATTATCATTAGATTTATACGATTTTGGAATTGTATTTATTAAAAAAAATCAGGCAAAAGAGCATTTTAAAATTTGGTATTAAGTTAAATTTGTTCACTTAAAATTATTCACCATAACAATACAAATATCCGTCTCTTGATGCAATATACATACGTTTTTGATAAATAAAGGGCGTAGCTTCAAAACGACCTTCAATTTTTTTTAAAAGACGAAATTTTTCATTCTGTTTTTGAAAAACATGAATTCCATTGTACCCCGCTACGATTAGATGCTCATCAATTAATAAAGGTGTTGAAATAGAGGGACCTGTAGGATATTTAAAAACCAATTGAGGAGTTGAGACTTCTGTTTGATTGTCAAAAAGTTTAGTGTTTTGGTTTTCCAATTTTTGAAGATGAACAACGTATGTAAAGCCATCAATTGCAGTAAAAGCACATAAAGAATCTTGAATTGCTGGGCTTCCAATGACACCACCTTTCCAATCTGCAAAACTTTTATTTTGTGTAGGATAAAACCATTCAACTTTTTTTGAATAAGGATTTAATTTTATTACACCGCCGTTACCTTTAATATACTGTTTTTCAATAGAAATTAATATACAACTATCCGGAGTAATCACTGGTGAACCATCTAAATCTGAACCTACATAAAAATCCCATTCTATTTTCTTTTTATCTAAATTATAAGTTACTACGTGTCCTGAACCCGATGAAACGAAAATTTTCCTATCCCAATAAGCAGGAGAAGCCTCAATTACCAAATTTCCACCATGATGGTGAGTATCTTCCTTTTTATACAGTTTGATTTTTTTTAAAATTTTGGGTTGAACTAAATCATTTTTATGTTTTGCAGTTCTTGCATCTGGCAAAAAAGTTAAAAAATAACCATTTTCTAAACCAATATAAGCAGTGTCATTAATTACTAATGCTGAAGCATCTGCGTCTCTGCTATAACTTTGGGTTTTTTCAACATTTAATTCCCAGACACATTTGCCTGTAAGCAAGGAAATAGCTTTTAAAGCAGGAGCATTTTTTTTATGAAAATTTTTACTTTGTCTAGAACCTTGTATAACAAGAGCCCTTAATTCAGGAACTTCTGTATTATGATTTAACCAAATCGTTCCGGTTCCTTTAATGACATCTTCAAATGGATATTGCCAAATGATTTTTCCCGTCAAAGCATCAATTTTTTTTAAACGATAATCATAAGCTCCTTGTAATAAGTAAGGTTTATCATTTTCAAAAAAAAATAAAGGTTGACCAGTCCATCCAGCACCTGACCATAATTGTTCTTGCCCTTTTTTTACAATGGTTTTACCAGAACCTAACCAAGTTTTCCATTGTAAATTCCAATTTTTTGGCACATTGTTGCCATAAAAATTTCTTTGTGGATTTCCTAAGAAAGTTGAATTGATTAATTTTATGTGGATACTTTGGCTATCTGTATTTAAAGTAATTTCATATGGCGATTTTGAATGTTTTGATATATTTTGATTTGTTGTATCTTGATTTTGAGATTCTTGTTGATTGGTACAAGAAATTAGTAAAATTTGAGTAACTATAAAAAATAAAACCCAATAAAAATAACCCATGATTAACTCATTGGTTTTAATTTACAAAGTAAAGCATAACCCTCAATTTTATAACCATAAACGGGATATATACCCGATAAATCTTGAAATTTGGCTATGATATCATAATTTTTTTGAATAGTGTTTAAAAAGAACTTTTCTTCCATAAAGCTAAATGGATATTTTACCCATTTATCTTGAAACCCTAATGGCAATTCTCCTGGACCATTCCAACTTAATTTTGAACGATGAACAGTATATATATCATGGTTTCCTTTATGTACACCCACTCTATTAAAAAAAGCATATTGAGCTTTTAAATCCACCATTTTTTGTAAATAATCTCTGGGTTTATCTAATGCTTGTATAGTTCCTGAAGTATGAAAAATATCAACATTTCCTAAATATTGAATAGCTTCTTCCATAGAATAATGAAATGTAATTTCTTGATTTTCAATTTTTTTTGCTTTATTTACCATCGCTGGAGTTTCAACGACTGCCCATCTTATTTTTAAAGCTTTCGGAAAAAAATTACGAACTTGAAAATATAATGCACCACATGCTCCGCCAAAATCAATTACTGAAATTTCTTTTTTTTCCTTTTCAATAATACCAGGAATTAAAGAACAGAAAGAATTTGCAACACTGGATAAGATATAATTTGGGGATTTCTCTAAATCTTCTTTGAATTTTAAAGTTTTTTGATAAACTACATCAATTACTTCATCTGCTTGATATGCTTTTGGGTCACTATTTTGAAATGCAGTTTCATAATCTACATAAACTTTCCGGATATGTTTTAAACTTTTGAGAAATTGTAACATAAATGCAAAATTAAAAATATTCAAACAATAGCAATTTATCTTTCATTCAAATAAATATGATTTTAGATTCATTGATTTATTTCATTTTTTCAGTATAAACATAAAATTTGGATTTATCTACAACAATATTATCCGAATTTATGAGTATTTTTTGAATTTGTTGTGTAGGATTTAAACGAATTTTTTTATTATTGACCAAGATTTCAACAGGCATTTTAAAATTTTGAACATTTACTTTCCATCGGTAATATAATTCAAAATCATTTCCTTCCTTTTCTATTTTATATTCAAAAATTGGAGGTTTATGATATTGTAAATACTGCTCAAAAAAGTAGGTATAATCGTTGTTTAGATTTAGGTTAAAAAAATTTATGACTTGGGAGGTATTAACGATTCTATAACGAAAGTTAAAAGCAAATAATTTTAAGGTTTTAAACCAAAGTTCATCATCATCTACACAACTTCTTAAAGTATGTAGCATCCAAGCACCTTTATAATACATATCAGAACCCACCCAATTATCATAATTAACATCTAATGGACCTAGAATGGGTTCTTGATTTAGAATATTAAAACGCTGAGCTGTCAAATATTTTACTGCTTTATCATACCCATACATACATTCCATGAAAATAGCTTCTGTATAAGTAGTAAAAGACTCATGGATCCACATTTCGGCGTGGTCAGGAACTGAAATACTATTACCAAACCATTCATGCCCACTTTCATGTATAATAATATAATCAAATCCCCATTCATTATTTTTATAGTTATTTCCGTAAGCAATACAACTTTGATGTTCCATACCCCAATAATCTGTTTCTACTAATTTATAACCATCTTTTAGAAAAGGAAAAGCTCCAAAATATTGTTCAAAGCATTTTAGCATGGGCTTAACTTGTTTAAAATGTTCTTTAGCTTTATCTTTATTATAAGCCAAAACAAAATAATCTAAAGTCAAACGACCATCTACCGATTGATAAACATCTTCAATTTGAACATAATTTCCAACGTTTAAAGTGATATTATAGGAATTAATGGGATAAGAAACAAACCAATTAAATCGGGTAGTTTTTCCTAGCTCCTCTTTACTTCTTAACCTACCATTAGAAACTGCGATTAAATGAGAAGGAACTTCAATAGAAATACTTTGGCTGTCTGGCTCATCGGAAAGATGGTCTTTAAGAGGCCACCATAAAGAAGCCCCTATACCCTCACATGCTACACCCACCCAATCGTTATTTTCTTTATCTTTTCTCCAAACAAAACCTCCGTCCCATGGTGCTCTAGCCGCTTCTTTGGGTCTTCCATTATAAAAAACAGTAAAAGAATCTATGGTTCCTTGAACAAATTCTGATGGAAACTGTAAAAAAACTGCATGAAATTCACGCTTATAAAATATAGGTTTTCCTCGATAAACCACTTTTTCAATCAGCATGTTATCAAATAAATCAATTTGACATGTTCTAAAATTTTGATTAACTTTAAAATGAAAGGTATTTTTCCCGGAAATACTTCTTTTGGGAATATCTAATTTAATTTTTAAATCATAATAAGTAACATCATAACAAGTTCTTAAAGGAGATAACATTCCTCGAAGTGTGTCTGCTTTGGTAAATGGTGATGTTTTTTTGTCTTTTTCTTGTGCACAAGAATAAAGAAAAAAAAGTAACATAATTTGAAATAGTGTTAGAAATTGAAAAGTCATTCTCATAAAATTTACATTAAAAATTGAAAAGTCTCTAAAAGTTGAACATATTGACTTTTCTGCTCTTTCACTGCATATTCAAAAGGGGTGTAAGAAATTTCATTCTCTAAAATTCCAAGCATAACATTTTTTTTACCTTCTAATAAAGCTTTTACAGCATGAACACCCAGTAAAGAAGCATTTATTCTATCCGTACAAGTTGGAGTACCACCTCTTTGAATGTGTCCTAAAACGCTTACACGCGTATCATATTCATTAAATTTTTGTTGAACTTTTTTAGCTACTTCAAAAGCACCCCCCGCATCATCGCCCTCTGCAACCACTACAATACAAGATGTTTTTTGGGTTTCCCAACGGTGCTTGATAATCTGAACGAGTTCATCTATATTCGTTAAGGTTTCAGGAATTAAAATGGCTTCTGCACCCGTTGCAATCCCTGTATATAAAGCGATTAATCCAGCATCTCTACCCATAACTTCAATAAAAAATAAACGGTCATGAGAATGAGCGGTATCCCGAATTTTATCAATGGCTTGCATTGTGGTATTAATTGCTGTATCAAAACCTATGGTATAATCAGTCCCAAATAAATCGTTATCAATGGTACCAGGACATGCAACTATAGGAATATCTGAAAATTCTTTACTAAAAGTCAATGCACCTTTTGCAGTTCCATCACCTCCAATAGCAATAATGCCATCTAACTGATGTTTTTTTATTTGTTCATAAGCTTTTAAACGACCTTCTGGAGTCATAAAACGTTTAGAACGAGCAGTTTTAAGGATGGTTCCGCCTTGCCCTAATATATTTCGTATGTGTTCATTTTTTAATTCTTTAAAATCTCCATCAATTAAACCCTCATATCCTCTGTAAATACCAATAGGTTGAATTAGATGCTTTTGGCATGTTTTGACAATCGCTCTAATACAGGCATTCATACCAGGAGAATCTCCACCAGAACAAAAAATTCCTATTTTTCTAAAATTATTATTCATTTTTATGCAAAAATAAAAAATCATTGATTATAAACTAACAATGTTGAATTTAATAATTTTTAGAATACCCTTTTCTACCCAGTGTGTCGCGGACTCATAAAACGATGTGATATTGATTTTATGAAATATCCACAGCATCATTTAAATGATGATTATATGAAAATATTCTCGTCCTGTTACGTTTTTTACTGATGCTTTTACATTTTATTGTGCACTCAAAAATAAATAGCTTATCCAAAACATAAGTGTTATTTTAACAAAATATTTTTTCATGTCTTTAAGCTTTTTAAAATTAAACATATTTTTTATTAAACAAATTAAACCGCCTTTATCAGGCGGCTTCCTCAAAATTTATTTATGAGACTGCATATCAAGGTAAGTTTTAATTACTTCTACTTCCTGGTTTAATTGCTCTAACTTTATTTTTAACTCTGCATTCTCTTTTACTAATTCTTCGTTCTTTTTATCCAATTCCTGTATGGATATGACCAATGGCATGATAAAATCTCCGTAACGTAAAGAATACACTTCGTTAGCATTGCGGGGTTTATCTAAACCTGGAAAATCAAAACCACTTTCATTTGCCGCTTTTTCTACATCTTGGGCAAGAAAACCAATAAAGCGTTGCTGTTTAATTTGGCTATGGTCTATATTTTTTATAATGCTATCGGGTGTGCCCCAGATTTGATGTAGGATTTCCGGATTTTGTTGATATGTAACAGGCTTGAGCTTCATAATAAAATCCAATCCTTTCACATCTTCTTGAATATTAAACTTATAACGTGCATCGGAATAAGTAGTAATGCTACCTACTTGTGCACGAATTTGCGT
>CALLMJ010000180.1 GCA_938006875.1 uncultured Bacteroidia bacterium | reverse complement strand
AATGGAGAACCCGGTTGGAATCCTCCTGATATGCAGTATCAATATTATGTTCTTTCAGAAGGTGGTTTAAGTTATGATTATCTAAAAAAATTAGGCTTTAGACCCGAAACTTCCGATAATTTTAATTGGAGACAAACACATATACCCAACGTTTACGAAATGTTTTTAACCGATTCTATCAGAAATATTTTAAGTGTTTGGCCGAACATTAAACGTATTGAAAAAAATATTATGCCTAAATTTTCTCAAAATGATACTGTGCCAATCCATAGAATTTCTAATATTGAATTTTTCCCTAATCATCCAGATTTTTATTGGAATTTAGACCAATTTGGTCCACTTTATTTACCCAAAAGAGGTGATAAAATCAATCTAACCTTAAAAAATTTACCACTCTACCGAAGATGTATTGAAGCTTATGAAAGGCATGATTTAAAAGTAGAAAATGGTAAAATTTATATTGATGGCAGAGAAACCCAAGAATACACTTTTGAAATGAATTATTATTTCATGATGGGAGATAACAGATACAACTCTCAAGATAGTAGATTTTGGGGTATGGTTCCCGAAGATCATATTATTGGTAAGCCTTTATTCGTTTTATTTTCCATAGAAAGAGGTATTCGTTGGAACAGAATTTTAAAAATACCTCGTTAATTGGCTATTTTTCGTTTATTTACGGAATTCCTCATTTTTTGGTTTAAACCTGTTATTCTTTTTTTAAAAAAAGAGATAATCGAAGAGTTTAAAAGACCTACCAATGTATTTGGTGTATTACTTTATTTGATTTGCGCAACTTTTATTATTTCTTTAGTTACTAAAGGAAACGTAAATGCTAGTATTTGGAGCGCTTTTTTTTGGATTTTGATGATGTTTGTAAGTTTTAGCGTTTTCAATAAAAACCTAAATTCTGATGAACAAAAAAAATGGAATTACTATTACCTTTTAGTTCATCCTATACAGTTTATTTTAGCAAGAATTTTTTATCATTCTTTATTTTTATGGATTTTAGGCTTTGCCAATTTTTTGCTTTTATCTCTTTGGTTGAAAAATCCTTTAATTTCTTATGATATATTTGTAATTACTATTTTGTTAGGTGGATTAGGCTTTTCAAGTTCTTTGACTCTCATTAGTTCAATTGCAGTTCAATCTAACTATCCTACTATGTTAATGTCCGTTCTGGGTTTTCCTTTAATTATTCCTTTAATTTGGACTTTAATTAAAGTTACGCTTTTGAGTATTCAAGGACTTGAACTTTCTGAAGTTTCTCAATATATTTTTTTCTTAGGTTCAATCAATATTATTTGTATTTTGCTGAGTATTATTCTTTTCCCAATTGTTTGGAAAGAATAAATTAACACTTTTTCACCATGAAAGTTTGGTTAGTGGATTAAGCAAATGTAACAGACTCTGAATTTTTGAAAATATTAGGATTAAGGCATGTTCGCTACGTTGCTGGCGTCAGTTTTCATTTCACAAGTTAGAAAATAAAAAAGGGCTGTTTTTACAGCTCTTTTTGTTTAAAATTCAAGCTATTATTAGTCTTGAATAAAAATTATACCTTCAGTTCTTTCAATTTCCTTTAAAACATTATAGATACCTTTTTTAGCAATAGTTTTTATAGCTTTTGCGGAAACTTTTAGGGTAATCCAACGATCTTCTTCTGGAATATAAAATCTTTTTACTTTTAAGTTAGGATAGAAACGTCTCTTGGTATGGTTATTTGCATGAGAAACATTATATCCACTGATTGGTTTTTTTCCGGTAATATCACACACTCTCATCTCTTCAAAAAATTTGTGCAAAGATATAATCTATTTTTTTAAGAACCAAATAATTTTTATTTTTCCAATAAATATTCTTTACAAATGTCTTTTGGCAAACTCGGTCCGTAATAAACATAACCGGAATAAATTTGAACTAAATTTGCACCTAAATGAAATTTTTGTATTGCATCTTTTGGTTCCATAATGCCACCCACACCAATCAAAGGTATCGATGAGTTCTGACGAATTTTTTGAATAAATTCATTCGCAATTTTTTTGACGGGTCTTCCTGAAATTCCACCTTCCCCCATTTCCTGAATATAACTCATTAAATTTTCCTTATTGACTGTTGTATTGGTTGCAACTAAACCATCAATTTGATACTCTTCAACAACTTCTAATAAATCGTTCAAGTTTTGGTCTGTTAAATCGGGAGCAATTTTAATAAATAAGGGTTTATCACCCAATTTTTTATTCAAATTTTGAACAGGTTCAATTAAATTTTTAAGAGCATCTTTTTGTTGTAAATCTCTTAAACCAGGAGTATTAGGAGAACTAATATTCATAACAAAATAATCCCCTTCTGCATAAAGAAATTCTAAACATTTACAATAATCATCATGTGCATTTTCATTAGGCGTAACTTTATTTTTACCAATATTTACACCGATAATAAAATCGTTATATTTTCTTTTTTGTAAATTTTTTTTTACCAATTCCATACCTTTATTGTTAAAACCCATACGATTTAAGAGAGCAAAATCTTGGGTCAATCTAAATAAACGAGGTTTGGGATTACCTTCTTGAGGCAGTGGAGTAACAGTACCAATTTCCATAAAACCAAAGCCTAACAAAGGTAAAATATTAATCCACTCAGCATTTTTATCAAAACCCGCAGCCATTCCTACTGGATTTTTAAACTGCAATCCTAAAATATTTTGATGTAGTTTAGAATTTTCTATGCAAAACAAACTTTTTAAAATATTTTTACCTAAATAAGAATTTGAAATTTGGTTGATTATTTGAAAAGTTTTCTCATGAGCAATTTCTGGTTCCAACTGAAATAAATAAGACTTTATTAAACGGTAAAGCATAATTGCAAAAGTAAATCAAAAATTTATGTTTTCAATATTTTTTGAAATCTAAAAAAAAGTCTTTTACTTTGCGAAATTGATTAATAGAGAATGGATGATAGTAAGAAAGAGCTTCTGAAAATGAAGCGTGTTGCCACAGGTCTTTTAATAGGAATGGCAATTTTATTTTTTATAACCAGCGGTTTTTTATGGTTACATCCAGTGGTTGAATATATTAGAGCCTTTGCTGAAGCCGGAATGGTAGGTGCATTAGCAGATTGGTTTGCTGTGGTAGCTCTCTTTAAACACCCTTTGGGTTTACCCATTCCTCATACCAATTTAATACGTAAAAATCAAGCATCTATTGGTCGTAATCTAGGACGTTTTGTAACCGATAATTTTTTATCTAAAGAAACCTTAAACGAAAAATTAGAAAATTGGCATTTCTTAGAAGGATCCTTAATTTGGCTTAAAGAAGAAGCAAATGCTCAATTCATTACCAAGCAAATTACCCAATTTTTACCAGAACTGATTTACTCGTTAGATGAAGTAGAAATGAATGAAATACTCAAAAAACAAGTTCATGATTTTCTAGATGGAGTAGACTTGGCTTATTTAGGTTCTGAAATTTTAAATTATGTAGTTGCAAAAAATGAACATCAAAAATTTTTATTAAAAATTATTCAACAGTTATCAGAGTATCTCAAAGACCCTCAAAATTTAAAGTGGATTTATACCAAAGTTCGCGACAAAAGCCCTAAAATTATACCCTCTTCCATTGATGATATGTACACCAAAGCTTTTATTGAAGCGATTATTGAATGGATTGAAAACATCAAAAAAGATTCCAAACATCCTATTCGTGAAGAGTTTCAAAAAGTAAGTTTAGAATTGATTTTTAAACTAAAAAATTCCGAAGAATTAAAAAATAAGTCTGAACTTCTTAAACAAGATTTTATGCAAAATGCTATTGTTCAAAATTATACCTCAAGAATTTGGACATTCATTAAAGATTTAATTATGAAAGACTTAACTTCTAAAGAATCTGTTTTAAAAGTACATATTTATAACAGCATTATCGCATTTGCAAATAGAACTTTAGCTGATAAAGATAATATTTTGAAAATTGAAAATTGGTTAAAAGATAAAATTATTTCTATTATTCAAGTGAATAAACAATGGTTTGCGGATTATATTAGCCATACCGTATCCAATTGGAATGAGGACGTATCCGATAAAATAGAACTTCAAGTAGGTAGGGACTTACAATTTATTCGTATTAATGGTACTTTGGTTGGTGGTACAGTAGGACTTTTGATTCATATCGCAGAAAAAGTTTTTAGTATTTAGTAAAATTCAATGGAAAAATCATTTATCGTAATTGATAGTGGTTCAACAAAAGCAGATTGGATTCACTTCCCTTCTGGCTCTAAATTAACCACCAAAGGTTTTAATCCTTTTTATCATAAAACCCACGAAATTACATCAGAATTAAGAAAACATATAGATTTTTTAACACAGTTTTATAATACCTCTGAAATTTTTTGGTATGGAAGCGGTTGCTCAAACCCTCAAAAAAATGAAATTATTTTCAATGCTTTGAAGCTATTTTTTCCTATTTCTAAAATACATATTGAACATGATTTATTGGGTGCAGCAAGGGCATTATTAAATACTCAAAAAGGTATTGCTTGTATTTTAGGTACAGGTTCCAATTCCTGTTTATATGATGGGAAAAATATTATATCCAATATTCCTTCCTTAGGGTTTTTATTGGGTGATGAGGGTTCAGCCACCCATATCTCTAAAAAGTTTTTAAAGTCTTTTTTCTATGGAGAACTCTTACCTGAGACTAATCAGAAGTTTATAACTCAATTTGCTTTAGATAGAGCACAATTTTTAAATGAATTACATAATTCAAAAGAACCTAATTTAATGATTGCACAATTTACTCCTTTTTTATCCGAAAATATTCATTTCCTGGATGTTCAAAGAATTGTAAAAGATTGTTTTCGTGAATTTTTTAATCATCAAGTTTCAAGGTATGAAGGATTTCTTAATTTACCGATTGCTTTCACAGGTTCAGTTGCCAATGCTTTTGAAGAAATTTTAAAAGAAGTAGTTAAAGAATGGAACGGTAATTTTTACCAAGTTATAAAAAATCCTATTGATGCATTGTATAATTTTCATCAATAAATAAAATTTTTCAAATTGATATTCAGTAAGTTGAAAAATAAATACAAAATAAATTTGGAAGGTATAGTAAATAATCAGAACTTTGCAACACTTTTTAAAAATCGGTCTGGTAGTTCAGTTGGTTAGAATACAGCACTGTCACTGCTGGGGTCGCGGGTTCGAGTCCCGTCCAGACCGCATAGCCTTGCAAAAATTGTAAGGCTTTTTTAATTATTGCAAAACTACCCTCTCAAATGTGAATTCAACAGTAAAAAATTGAATTTACAAATCATTTCTAACAAAAAATTCAATATATTCTTTATGTAAAATCTAATGATGGTGCTACTCAAAAAAAGAATACCGTAGATTTATTTAAATCGAATAATAAAGTAATCTAAGTTAAGTTTTCCCCTTGCTACGCTTCGCCACCACATCCCTCACGCATATCTCGCAATAAAATTGTGCGTTGTTTTATCTATGGATACATGGATAAAAAAGACGACAAAACCATGCCTTGAAAGAGTCTAAACATATATAAAATTTGAAAAGAAGATATAGTAAAAAATTGAAAAGATTTGGCACATCACAACTTTTTTAACTTATGCTCAACAAATAAACTGTTAATGTAACCATTCCTAAGGTATGTAATATCATGTCTTTGTGTATCCATTCAATTCCTTCTGAGTCTGTATTTAAAATTTTTTGAAGTTCTTTTGGGATAATCGGTTTAGAAAAAATTGAGTTAAAACTTTTCATTTCCAATCTACTTTCATAAATTTTTAAATTCTTTTCAACAAAATCCCAATTCTTTTGGTCTTTTTCTGAGTAATGCCAACCTATAAAATCGCTGATTTTTTCTAAATGAATATAAATATCATTAGGGTTTTTAACAAAGTTTATAATATTTCCATCTGTCCAAAGGAAAACTAAATTATAGTTAGAAGCCCAATCAAAATTCTGAAAAGTTTTTGCAATGTCTAATAAAATTAAAGATGGTGTTACATTTGACAAAATGGCATTATTACAAGAATTAGATTTCCAATTACTTATAATCACAATATTATGGGATTTTCCTAAATTTTTTTCCCATTTCCAAATTTTTTCCTTTTTAAACTCAAAATTTTGCTTTAATACAATTCTCACAAATTGTTTAGGGTATTTTTTTAATGACTCAATTAAAAAAAATCCATCATCTTGAGATAATCCTATAACAGGAATTTTATAATTTCCAGTAAATTGATAACAAGGTACTTGATTACCCTCTTTCATAATAATTATTAACCCCAAAATCCCAGAAACTTTGGAATTTTCTATATATTCATCAAATTGATTTTCATTTAATTCAATGACTAAAATTTTACCAATAATTTTCTTTCTTTTTAGTTGATAATCTTCTATCTCAAACTTTTTGAAGTAAATCAAAGTTGACTGAACATCAATATCTTGGGCTTTATTATGAAAATTTATAAAAGGAATTTCTATTTTTTTATTGTCTATTAAAGGATTTTCTATTTCTATAAATAAACTATCTTTGGATAACAAACTAATATTTTGTGATGTGTTTTCTTCTGACAAATTGAGTTTATAATCTTGGCTAAGTTTTAGAAAGAAACTATCAGCTTTTATTTTACTTTGAACAGTATTCCAAAAATCAAAAGATTGATTAAACTCTAAAATATTTTCATAGGCATCAGCATTTTTTAGTGTTTGGATTCTTAATAATTCTAAATCATTCCCCAAATTTTCTGGTTTTGGGTTACAATTTAAAACAATTGCTAAAAAAAATAAACAAAAAGCTAATCTTCCCAAGGGGCATAAAATTGGGCTACAAAGTTAATGTATTTTTGTAGCTGTGAAAAAATAATGATTTGATTGATTTAGAAACCAAAAATTTAGCGTGAGGGATGTGTGTGGGGCACAATTCGGTAATACTCATTGAGCATGAAATGGCACTGCCTTTGACTGCTATAATACTTCGCAGCCAAAGGCTTGTGATACATTGAGTCCACTGAAATGCCGAAACGAACAGCAAAGCTCACTTCGGTAAACTCAGTCTAAACGAGCCGCTCGACCCAAACGTAGCAAAAGAAACGCCCAAATAATATTAAATCTTAATATGCCCTAGCAAATAATACTCTTCTTTGAGAAGGTTTACCTGTTTTTACGCATTTGCCTTCTTCAAAAGGGCTGTCTAATGGAATACAACGTATAGTTGCTTTGGTTTCTTCTTTAATCAAAAGTTCAGTTTCGGTTGTACCGTCCCAATGAGCCATCACAAAACAATCATTATCTAACGAGTTTTTAAATTCTTGATAAGAATCCACATAGATAGTACGTTCTTTTAAACGATTTTGAGCAATATTAAATAGATTTTTTTGAATATCATTGAGAAGCATGGAAATGTAATTACTAACAATATTTTCGATTGGAATGAAAGATTTTTCTTTTGTATCTCTTCTAAAAACTTCAATTTGATGATTTTTTAGGTCTTTTGGACCGAGCGAGAAACGTAAAGGTACACCTTTCAATTCCCATTCAGCAAATTTCCAGCCGGGTCTTTTGGAATCATCATTATCAATTTTTACTCTAAATCCTTCAGATTTTAACAAATCGGCAATACTTTCCAATTTGTCCATTACTTCTGCATATTCTTCATTAGTTTTGTAAATAGGAATAAAAACGATTTGAATAGGAGCTAAATTGGGTGGTAAAATTAATCCATCATCATCAGAATGAGACATAATCAAGGCACCCATTAAACGAGTAGAAACCCCCCAAGACGTAGCCCAAACGTATTCTAATTGATTATTTTTATTCAAATATTGAACATCAAAAGCTTTTGCAAAATTTTGACCTAAGAAATGAGAGGTACCAGCTTGTAAGGCTTTTCCATCTTGCATCATAGCTTCTATACAATAAGTTTCTAAAGCTCCTGCAAATCTTTCATTTTCTGTTTTTACTCCTTTAATAACTGGAATGGAAAGAGTATTTTCTACAAAATCAGCATAAACTTCTAACATTTGTTTAGCTTCTGCAATAGCTTCTTCTTGTGTAGCATGAGCGGTATGCCCTTCTTGCCATAAAAATTCGGTAGTTCTTAAAAATAACCGAGTACGCATTTCCCACCTTACAACATTAGCCCACTGGTTAATTAATAGTGGTAAATCTCTATAAGATTGTATCCATTTTTTATAGGTATGCCATATGATAGTTTCTGATGTAGGTCTAACGATTAATTCTTCTTCTAATTTAGCGTCAGGGTCAACAATAACTCCTTTACCATTAGGATCATTTTTTAGACGGTGATGGGTAACTACAGCACATTCTTTAGCAAAACCATCCACATGTTGAGCTTCTTTGCTTAGGAATGATTTGGGAATAAAAAGAGGGAAATAAGCATTTTGATGCCCTGTTTCTTTGAATTTTTGGTCTAAAATTTGTTGCATTCTTTCCCATATTCCGTAGCCATAAGGTTTAATCACCATACAACCACTTACTGCACTATGCTCTGCCAAATCGGCTTGAATTACTAATTCTTGATACCACTCGGAATAATTTTCATTTCTTTTTGGTAATTTTTTTGACATATTAAATTTTCTTTGTAACTTTGGAATAAATTTTGCGTATAAATAAATAAAAACAATAAGTTTACAAAATTAGTACAAAACTTTAAACACAACAGCGTATGAAAAATTTTAAAATATATTTAATTTTGACAGGTTTTGCATTTTGGGTTGCTGCTTGCTCTTCAACTCACCAAACCGCAACTGCAAGGGAATACGATGATACCTATGCTACTTCAAAAGACAGAGTAGTGAAATCTAATAATAATTTTAATAATCAACAAAATAATAATCAGCAACTAAACTCCAACTCTGGAAGTAATAGTTCAGATTATTACGCAAATGATTATCAGCAACAAAAAAACATGAAAAATTTCGAAGATAATCAAAATAATTCTTCTAGTCTTCAACAAAAAAATCAGCGTTTTGATGATGATAGAAGTTATTGGGATGATGATGATTTTTATTATTCTCGTAGAATTAGAAGATTTCATCGTTCCTATGGTTTTAGAAATTATTATGACCCATGCTATATGTTTTACGGTTATACCCCCATAAGCGCTTATATGTATGACCCTTGGTTTTTTACACCTACTCCTGTTATATATCCAGTGGTGAGTATTTCTTACTCTCCTTGGGGCTGGAGAAGAACCACAATGATGTATTATGACCCATGGTGGGGTTGGACACCAGACCCTTGGGGTTGGAATTCATGGGGATATAGTTCATGGGGTTGGAGTTCAGGTTGGAATTATGGTCCTAGTTGGGGTTGGGGATATCCCGGTTGGGGAGGTAGTTGGAACTACTGGAATGGTTATAACCAAGGTTATTGGCATGGTTATAATAACGGGTACTGGAATGGTTATTGGGGTGGCGGTAGAGTTATGAACAATCCATATCAATTTAACAATGGATTTAACAATACAGGAAGAGTTTATGGTCCAAGAACAGGTTCCAATTCTACATCAGGTGTAACTAACTCAGGAAATAGAAGTGAAGGTCTTGGTGGTGGTAGAGTAACTAACATAAACAACACTAATGTTCAACAAGACAATGGTATTCAAAATACAGGAAGAACTACCAATATCAATACGAATCAACAACAATATCAAGATGGTGGAAATCGTAATATAAACCGCAATTTTAATAATCTAAATAATAATTCCAATCCACAACAATATCAAGATGGTGGAAATCGTAATATAAACCGTAATATGTATAATAATAACCCTCCCAATAACAATAATAACCAAGAATTTAGAAACGGAGGTAATAGAAACCTTAATCGTAATTCTTATAACAATTCTAACTCTGGAGGTTCTAATTCAGGAGGTGGAAGTTATAATAGTGGTACGAGAGGTGGATTTAATGGAGGCGGTTCTAATTCAGGAGGTGGAAGTAGAGGTGGAGGAAGCACAGGTGGTGGCGGTGGTTCTTTGAGACCTAGATAATTAATTGTTCAATTTTAGACTTTGTAGTAAAAATAATGAATAAATCAAGAATATTACAATCCCTGCCATTTTTGATTTTGGCAGGGTTCTTTTTGAATGCACAAAATTCCTTAGATATTCAACGATATTCTGGTTATAGTGTTGTGGGCACTGCTAGAACCGTGGGTTTAGGAGGTGCCGCTTCCACTCTTGGAGCTGATTTTGGAGCAGTTTCTCTAAATCCTGCCAGTTTGGCTTTTTACAGAAAATCCGATTTAGGGATAACTGCTGGTTTCAGAAATTTTAATACTCAAACCAATCATATCGGAGAATTAAACAATGCAGGCATCACAAACTTTGGTTTTTCTAATTTACATTTTGTTTTTGCTGATGATAATGCTTCGGATGGTGACGCTTTAAAAGGCTGGGCTTTCGGTATTGGATTTAATCAATTGGATAATTATTACAGAAGAACTGAGGCATCTGCTTTCAATAAATATAATACTATCGGAGATTATTATGTGCTTCAAGCGGGTAATACTTCTGTAAACCAGTTAGATACCAATAGTTTGCCTTATTTAGCATATGATACTTATTACATAGACACAGTGAACGGTTCAGCAAATGCTTGGGCCCCTGTGGTTGATGGTAATATGCAACAAAATTATAGTCGTAAAGAAACAGGTAGAATGAACTCTTGGGAATTTAATTTAGGTTTTAATGTAAATGACAAACTTTATATTGGTGGTTCTTTGGGTGTTGTAGATGTTAGATATACTTCCAGTGAAATCTTGAGAGAGTCTGATACCAAAAATCTTTATGATACACTTTTCCTCAATTTTGATAGAATTGATATCAGTAGTTTCGAGCAAAGATATACTTTTACTACTCGTGGTGTAGGTGTGAATGGAAAACTTGGTATAATTGTTAGACCTTCTGATGCTTTCAGGTTAGGTTTAGGGTTGCAAACACCCACAGCATTCAATTTAAAAGATTCTTACCAAGTAGGAATGACAATGACACAAGATAGTGGTGCTCAATACAATAAAGAAGGTGCACAAGGCTTATTTCAATATCGCCTTAGAACACCCTTCCGTTTAACTTTAGGGGCATTAGGTATCATTGAAAAAACAGGTTTGGTTTCAGTAGATGTTGATTATATGGACTACTCTCAAGCTAGTTTAAGTGATAATTTTAATAGCGGAACATTTGTTGCCGCTAACCGAGCAGTAACTAAATTAGGCAACGCAAGTGCCATTAATTTTAGAATGGGTGGAGAATTAAGAAGTAATGAATACTATTTGAGAGGTGGGTACGCAAATTTTGCCTCTTTTTGGAATGCTGAAGGTGAAAAGTATGATGATTTATCTACTTATGAAGGTATTAATGGTACTTTTCAAGTTAAAAACTATCGTTCTACTAGACAAGCATTTACTTTGGGTGGAGGTTATAGAGTAGAAGAGTTTTATTTAGACTTAGCTATTCTTTACCAAATAGATTACCTGAAATATAATTTATATGAAATGCCAGTAAATTCGGCTAGTTTGGGTTGGGGAGTAAGCCCTGTAATCCTACAAAAAAGAAACCAACTCGGTATGATTTTTACTTTCGGTTTTAAATTCTAAATTTTTTTAACTTCTCAGATTAAGAGGCACATAATATACGATTGGGTTCGTGTATTGTGTGTCTCGTTTTTTTATTGTAACTAGTAAATATTTCAATATTTTTCTATTTACGTTGATGTTCTGTTATTCCGCCCATTACTTTTGGCTGCGAAGTGTGAGTAGCCATAGGATTGTGATACATGGAATTCACCGAAATGCCGAAGCGATAGCGAAGCCTACTTCCGCAAGCTCAGTAAACGTAGTAACCGACCCACAGGGTAACGAGGGGCACGACCATATTCTCTTAAATTTCAAAATTATTCATTTCTTTAAACAAATTCAATTGAGCATGAATAGTTGGGTCAATAGGTTTTGCGTAACCTCCTCCCATAACCACAACCACTGGCAAGGAATATTTTTGGGCTAAATAAAAAACCATCATATCTCTTTCTAAACAACCTTCAAAACTCAAATCCAAACTTCCTAGCTTATCTTGCTTGATAACATCAACTCCTGCATTATAAAATAAAATATCGGGTTTGTGAGTTTCTATGTATTGAGATAAATATAACTGAAGATTAAATAAATACGTTCCGTCTTCTGTATGAGGGGGAAACCCAAAGTCAAAATCAGATTTTTCTTTACGAAAGGGATAATTCTTTTCACCGTGAAAAGAAAAAGTAAAAGTGTCAGGGTCATTTTGAAAAATTACTGCGGTTCCATTTCCTTGATGAACATCTAAATCAACGACAAAAGGTCTTTTAATTTTTTTTTGATGTTTAAAATAATTGATGGCTACAGCAACATCATTAAAAACACAAAAACCTTCTCCTCTGTCTGGATAAGCATGATGCGTTCCACCTGAAATAGTAGCAGAAATACCATAATTTAAAGCATGTTCTGTTGCAAGAATAGTAGCACAAACAGATGCCAAAGAACGCAAATACATTTTTTGTGATTGTGGAAATCCTGAAAGTCTTTCTAAATTTCTTTCTAATTTTGAATGTTTAACTTTTTGAATATAATCTTCTGTGTGAACAAAACTTAAAACATAATCATCTAAAAGAGGAGTAGGTTCTAATTGTTGGGTTTGAATAATTTTTTGGGAAATTAAAGTTTCTCGTAATAAACGATATTTAAACATCGGGAAACGATGACCTTCTGGCAATTCTACTTCATAATGATCGGTGAAATAAACTTTAAGCTTAGACATTTGAAAAATTTAAACATTTTCAAAACTAAATTAGTTTGCAGTTTTCTTTTTTGCAAAATATGAATTTTATGACAGCTAAAAAATGAGTTAAAAGAATTGAAAAATCAATTATGAAATCAATTTCAAATTATATTTGCCAAAAAATTTTATTTTGAAAAAGGGTGTTATTTTTCAAGAAGCCTACCAGGCTTATATAAAAGATAGAGGAATTTCTGATGTATCAGAATTAGCTTTTGAGTGTTTATTAAAGGTTTATCCGGGATTATTGGTTACTTCTTCTGATGGTTTTGTGGACTTAGCAGAAGTGGATACTTTATCTTTTATTGCTTCTGATGGAACTTCCATTGCTCCTGAAATATTTGTAAGGGAATTAAAAAATCTTTACCTCAATCAAGGGCACTGGAGGCATATTTTTATGAAAGCTATTAAAGAAATTGCTTATGATGATAGTACAAAATTAGAAATTCTCATGAATATGATTTATGCGGCAGCCGCAAGTACAGGTTCTATTGTAAAAAATATTCTTCTTTCTGAATATAAACCCAAATCTTTTTCCCTTTTAGATATTCAATCTCTTGAACAAATAGATCCTACCAAACAGTTTTTTTCTGATGATGAAAAACAAAAAATTATTCAAATTGCAGAAGAACTTAATCTTTTATCAAACCAAGAAATCAAAACTAAAGTATATCAACTTTTTTCGTAAATAATGGAAATCTCTCAATTACAGAAACTTATTGAAGAAGCATGGGAAAATCCACAATCCCTAAACCTAAATAAAGATGCTGTACATCAAACTATTGATTTACTGGATATAGGAAAAATACGTGTTGCAGAGCCCCATGAAAATACATGGAAGGTGAATGAATGGGTTAAAAAAGCCGTTTTATTGTATTTCAGAGTTCAGGAAATGAAGGTTTATGAATTACCTCCTTTTGAATTTTACGATAAAATTCCTTTAAAAACTCATTATGAAACATTAGGAGTAAGGGTAGTTCCGCCTGCTGTTGCAAGAAAGGGGGCTTTTTTAGCAAAAGGAGTTATAATGATGCCTTCTTATGTAAATATTGGAGCTTATGTAGATAGTGGAACCATGGTAGATACTTGGGCTACTGTAGGTTCTTGTGCTCAAATAGGAAAAAATGTACATTTAAGTGGTGGAGTAGGAATTGGTGGAGTTTTAGAACCTTTACAAGCTAATCCCGTTATAATTGAAGATGGCGCTTTTATTGGTAGCCGTGCAATTGTAGTGGAAGGTGTTCGTATAGGGAAAGAAGCCGTACTTGGTGCCAACGTAGTTTTAACAGCCTCAACTAAAATTATTGATGTTACTCAAAATCAACCCATTGAACACAAAGGCTATGTCCCTGAAAGAAGTGTTGTAATTCCCGGTTCTTATACTAAAAAGTTTCCTGCCGGAGAATATCAAGTAAATTGTGCTTTAATTATTGGTCAAAGAAAAGCCTCTACCGATTTAAAAACTTCCTTGAATGATGCTCTTCGAGAATTTAACGTTAGTGTTTAATACTTTTAAGCTTCAAAATAATTTATCAATCCAATGACTGAGTAGAGTTGAAACCACAAATAGCACAAAACCATTACCTCTTTTAAGGAACTATAAAAAAGCAAAAACAATTAAATAATAAATTTCATGAGTGTATTCTTTCGTTATGATTTAGCTCGGGGTGTTTTGAGTTACCTTTTTTATCAGTATTTTGTAAAGTTCAAATTATGCGTATTTTTCTTTATTTTCTCTTTTATGAATGCTCAAAACCTTATAGATATTCACGGACATAGAGGGACTCGTTATTGGATGCCCGAAAATTCCTTAGAAGCTTTTCTTGATGCTATTCATCTCGGTGCTAAATGGTTAGAATTAGACCTTGTCTGTACAAAAGATGACCAACTCATCATCAATCATGATCCATATTTCAAAAAATCTATTTTTTCAGAATTTCCAACTCAACCGATACTCCAACTTAATGAAGAAGAATGTAAAAAAGCCACTTGGGGTTTAAAAGATCAAAAAAAATATCCTTATCAAAAAAAAATCAAAACTTATATTCATACCATTGAAGAACTGGTTAATCAAGTGGAAAATTACTGTATTGAAAATGGATTTCCCCTACCCTATTGGAACATTGAAATTAAATCCTTACCTCACAAAAAAAATTGGTATCCTGATAGAAAAAAATATGCAGAAGTCGTTGTAAATAAAGTTCTTAATTTGGGTATAGAAAAAAGATTTTTATTACAAAGTTTTGATGCCAAACTTTTAACTGAAATACACAAAATTAATCCCTCCTTACCTTTATATTATTTAGTCATAAAACCCGGAAATGTAGAACAAAGAATTAAAAAATTAGGATTTGAACCTATTGGAATTAACCCTTATTATCGTTTTTTAAACGAGGATTTTGTAAAATCTGCTCATGAAAAAAATTTAAAAGTCATTCCATGGACTGTTAATAACCCTGAAGCTATTCTCAAAGTTAAAAATATGGGTGTAGATGGCATTATTTCCGATGTACCTGACTGGGTAAAATTTTTAATCAGTGAAGACCCCAAAAATTATGAAACCCTTCTAAATCCATTAGAATTTTCTGAAAAATTTCTACAAACTTTGCATCATGGAGGCAAACCCAATTTAATTATTCTAAAATTCTATTTAGCCAAGAATCTGAACTTTTCTGATATACAAGAACAAAAACTGTTTTACCAAAATTTGTTTCAAGGATACGAAAAGCTCTTAAAAGAGCGTAATCCTGAGAGTTCTTTAAAATCAAATTTTTATGATAAAAAAATCATAGGATTTCAAGGTAAATACATCAGTTTAAACGAATTAAAGAAATTAGCCAATGGAAAATAATAAAAGAATTCCTGTTACCATTATTTCAGGATTTTTGGGTTCAGGGAAAACTACTTTTATAAACCAAATTTTAAAACAAAATCCTGAAAAAAAATTTGCTTTAATTGAAAACGAGTTTGGGGAAGTTGGAATTGATAATCAACTTATTGAAGCAAAAACAGATACTATCATTGAGATGAATCAAGGTTGTATTTGTTGCACTTTGAATAATAATTTGGTAGAAACTTTGAGTCATTTACTACAAAATTATACTTTTGACCACTTACTAATTGAAACTACTGGAATTGCGGAACCTTCTGGCGTTGCAGCTCCTTTTTTAAAGTATCCGCTTTTCAAAGAGCAATTTATACTCCAAAATATTGTTGTTCTTGTTGATGCACTCAATTTTGAGGAAAGTCTTCAAGAGTCTGATTTACCTGCACGTCAAGTAGCCTTTGCTGATATTTTAATCGTCAATAAATTAGATTTGATTTCTCCCGAAAAAATTATCACTTTGGAGAGTATTCTTAAATCCCTTAATCCCGATGCGAAAATTTATTTTTGTGAAAAAGCTAATATAAATACCACTGAAATTTTTCATCTTGCTTCTCAATTTAGCCCAGAAAAATCTCATGAACACCATCACCACCATCATCATCATGAACATGAACATCCTTTCAATTCCGTTTACATAGAAATTCAAGAACCCTTAGATTTAATGAAGTTCCAAAACTGGATGAACATGATGCTTCAAATTCAATCTGGAAGAATTTTTCGTGTAAAAGGTTGGGTATTATTTCAAGGCTTTGAATTCCCTTTATTATTTCAATCCATTGGGAAACAATTTGTTTTGGATAAAAAACCTTCTGAAAATCAAAAGAAAATTACCCGCTTAATTTTTGTTGGTGTGGGTTTAGAAAAATCCAAAATTGAACAGATTTTAAGAAAATTAAGATAAATCATGAAAATTAGTGCGGTCATTATTACCTTAAATGAAGAAAAAAATATCCAAAGGTGTTTAGATTCTTTAATAGATGTAGTGGATGAAATCGTCATAATGGATTCCGGTTCAACGGATAAAACCGCAGTAATTAGTCAGCAATACCAAAAAGTCAAGTTTATTGTTACAGAATGGTTAGGATATAGCAAAACTAAAAATTTTGGAAACCAAAAAACTCAAAATGAATGGATTTTATCTATTGATGCCGATGAATGCTTGTCGGAAGAATTAAAAAAAAGTATTTTAGCATTAAAAAATTCCAATAACCCTGAAAAGGCAGTTTATGAAATGAACCGTTTAACGAATTATTGTGGTCAATGGATAAAATATGCAGGTTGGTATCCTGATAAAAAAGTTAGATTGTTTCCGAAGGATTACGCTTACTGGAAAGGAGATTTTGTTCATGAAATATTAATTTATGAACTTCCAGTAAAATTTTTAAAAGGTGATTTAATACATTATTCATACCAAACCCCTTCTCAACATCAAGAAAAAACTTTAAAATATGCACAGCTTCATGCAAAACAAATGAAGTCTCAAAATAAAAAAGCAAACTTCATGAAATTGTATTTAAACCCCGTTTTTACATTTTTTAAAATGTATTTTTTAAAATTAGGAATTTTAGAAGGTCGTTTAGGATTTCAATTATGTTGGATTTCTGCATGGGGATCCTATAAAAAATATGAGTTATTGAGAAAAATGAAAGGCTAGTGATGATGAAAATTAAAAAAACAATCTAATAACAAAATGAGTTTTCAAAAGATACTTGACCATTACAGAAATATAGCTTTTTCGGAGCGTGATAAAGGAGACCGCTTTGAAAGGCTAATGCAAGCCTATTTGCTAACCGACCCTAAATATGCTTTCCTATTCAAAAATGTTTGGCTTTGGAATGAATTCCCAGGAAAATTAGACTTAGGCGGTGGAGACACAGGTATCGACTTGGTTGCATTGACACATGAAGGCGATTACTGGGCTATACAATGCAAATGCTATCAAGAAGATGCTACCATTGACAAACCTGCCGTTGACAGTTTTCTTTCAACATCAAGCAGAGAATTTAAGAATGAGCAAGGACTGCCCACTCGCTTTGCTCACAGACTTTGGATTTCCACAACCAACAAATGGGGACCCAATGCAACCGAAGCCATTCGCAACCAAAATCCACCCGTAACAAGAATCAATCTTTTTGACCTGATTGAAGCTCCTGTGGACTGGGAGAAATTAGAGCATGGTATCCACGGTGAACCAGCAAGAACGTCTAAAAAATCTACTTTCCCTCACCAACAAGTAGCAATTGAGAAAACCCACGAGCATTTCAAAACGGCTGACCGTGGCAAACTTATCATGGCTTGCGGTACAGGTAAAACATTTACCGCATTACGCATTGCTGAAAATGAAACGGACGGAAAAGGTTTGATTCTATTCCTTGTGCCAAGTATTGCCTTATTGGGGCAAACCTTGCGTGAATGGAGTGCAGATGCCCATGAACCTATCAACGCCATTTGCATTTGCTCTGACCCTGAAATCTCAAAAAAGAAAACTAAAAACGAAGATACCGACACATTCAGCGTGGTGGATTTGGCTTTGCCCGCTTCTACCAACCCAGATAATATTCTGCATCAGTTTCAAAAGATTCACGAAAAAGGTCTGCCCAGAATGACAGTAGTTTTTTCTACCTATCAATCCATTGATGTAATAGCAAATGTTCAGAAAGTATTGCTCAAAAATGGCTATAAAGAGTTTGACTTAATTATTTGTGATGAAGCACATCGCACTACGGGCGTTACGCTTTCTGGTGAAGATGAATCTGCCTTTACAAAAGTCCATGACCCTGAATTCATCAAAGCCAAAAAACGGCTGTACATGACGGCTACCCCCCGACTTTACAGTGACGACATCAAAAGTAAAGCCGCACAAGCTGATGCCGTTTTGTGCTCCATGGATGATGTGGCTTTGTATGGCGAAGAAATTTACCGAATTGGTTTTGGCGAAGCCGTTGAAAGAGATTTGCTCACCGATTACAAAGTTTTAATCCTTACACTCAACGACAAAGACATTCCCCCTGCCGTGCAACGAATGATTTCCGAAAAGGAAACGGAAATCAATACAGATGATGCTTCCAAAATCATTGGCACCATCAACGCACTTTCCAAACAATTTTTGGGCGACCAGGGCGTAACCAAAGCTAGCGACCCCGAACCTATGCGTAGGGCTGTGGCTTTTTGTCAAAGTATTGTAGTTTCCAAAAAAATCACAGCCACTTATAACACCGCAACAGAAGCCTATTTGGATTCTCTACCTGCTGAAAAAAAAGAACAAATGGTTAAGGTGGCTTCCAAGCATATTGACGGAACCATGACCGCCCCGCTACGGGACGAACTACTAAATTGGCTCAAAGCAGAAACTAACGACAATGAATGCAGAATCCTGACCAATGTCCGTTGTTTGAGTGAAGGCGTGGATGTACCTTCTTTAGATGCCGTGCTTTTCCTTTCTGCTCGTAACTCGCAGGTGGACGTAGTGCAATCCGTTGGAAGGGTCATGCGGAAAGCTCCAGGCAAAAAATACGGCTATATCATTATTCCCGTAGTTGTCCCTGCTGATGTAGAACCTAATAAAGCTCTTGACGACAACGAACGATATAAAGTAGTTTGGACAGTATTAAACGCCTTGCGTGCTCATGACGACCGCTTTAATGCTACCGTCAATAAAATTGAACTCAATAAGAAAAAGCCCAACAACATTCTGATTGGAAGACCTGAATACACGTTTGATGGAGACGGAAATCCTTTTTTAGTCAATGAAGATGCTACCTCCTACAAATCCAACAAAGACATTGGGCAACAATTGGCTTTCCAATTTGAACAGTTGCAAAATGTATTATTCGCACGTATGGTGCTCAAAGTGGGCGACAGAAGGTATTGGGAACAATGGGCAAAAGATGTTGCTATCATCGCCGAACGACAAATTGAACGCATTCAATATCTAATCGAAAATAAAAAAGACCAACAACAAGCTTTTGAAAAGTTCCTCGAAGGCTTGCAAAAAAACATCAACCCCAATATTTCCCATCAGCAAGCTATCGAAATGCTTGCCCAGCACATCATTACTCAACCCATTTTTGAAGCCCTGTTCGAAGGATATTCCTTCGTTCAAAACAATGCCGTTTCTATCGCTATGCAGGCTATGCTCAATAAGCTCGAAACAGGCAACAATCTGGCAGAACAAGACGAAACCCTGAAAAAGTTTTATGACTCCGTTCGCAAACGTGTTGAAGGCATCGACAATGCAGAAGGTAAGCAACGCATCATTATTGAACTTTACGACAAATTCTTCAAAGCCGCTTTCCCGAAAATGGTAGAACAGTTGGGTATTGTTTA
>CALLMJ010000179.1 GCA_938006875.1 uncultured Bacteroidia bacterium | reverse complement strand
TTTGAGTTAGAGTTTCTTGCTGCTTTTTTTAGTTGGTCCGATTTAATTTGTTTAATTCTTTCTGGTTTAATTATATCCTCAAGTTTTTCATCCTGCATCCAAGTGTAGCCATCTTTTTCATAACTCATTGCTTTTTCAAATAATTCTCTGTGATTTTCATATAACCAAATCCACTCTATCTTTTGCTGGAAAAAACAGAAATAACAACCGGAACGACTACGCGAGTAAAATCCCTTTTCCCCTTCAAGTTCAAATTCAATTTTTTTATAATATTCCGGTACGCCAACGCCACTTTGTTCAAGTATTCTAAAAATATCTTCTCTTACTAATACCTCCTCATTTTCAATCAGCGGAAAATCTTCTAAGTATGATACCGGATAATCGGTTGTCTTCAAGTATTCAAAAACAATTTTATTAAATCCAGAAATACTGATTGTTAACAAGTCATTTAGTTTTCTGTTTTGATCGTACTGAAAAGATAATGGTGTTTTAATGATTTTTATAAGATTATTTTTATTCTTTGACACATATTGAGAACAAATATCTGTTAATAAATCAATATTGTTATTGCGGAGAGTATTGGAAATTATTTCCTCACTCCATATATTTTTTCTGAAGGGGAAAATGGACTGAATGTTTTCTTTGTGAGAGATGTAACCCTCTCTATCTTCATCTCCTCTTATTCCCACGTAAGAAATCGTAGGATCGGATCCCACATAATTTTCAAATGGCTCTAGTTTCATAACTCTCGTGCACCAACGAGCATTTGCGGATGGAAGAAAACCACCATATAACTTAAGGAAATGATCGAATTGATCTTCTGGAGAATCTTTGGCAGCTTTCAATCTTGTAATCTTTTTTCCGAAATATACCTCCAAATTTTCAATAAGTTTATATGTCTCTTCGAGTTCTTTATCTGTCTCGCAAAAATAATAGTCAATATCGAGTTGAGGATATTTATCGTGCAGATAAATCGCCAAAGCAGCACTATCTTTACCACCAGAGATTCCTAAAACGTGTTTAATTTTATTCATTTCCTATTTCTTCTTTAAGAATATTCAGCAATGCTATCTTATTAAGCATTTTGTTTGAGCTCAAACTTTTCTTGATTTTCTCTTCAACTTCTTTTGACACTTTTTCTTGTTCTTTTGTTAGGCGTATAATAGTCCTTCGTATACCATCACCAATAGAAGTAATCTCAACTTTGAATGCTGCTTCTTTTTTTTCGTCTATTTCTAAATTAGCAAATTCAGATAAGCTGTCAAACTCATTAAACAGATTTGTGAATTTTTCAAGAATAATTTCCTCATCATCATCTGTTATTGATTCTAAATTTTTACCAATGAGACCTTGTACCAAAGAACTCAACCAAGATTTTCTTTCATTGAGTCCGGAATTTATTCTCTGATATAATGTTTTTTGATGAGGCAACATCAAATATGTTTTAATTTTCGAGTATCTCGAGATTATTTGCTCTTTATAGAATGGGAAGACCTGATTCTGTAATCCCAATATCATTAATAAATTTTTTTCTATCCTGTTTACAAGCTCATCAAAAGCAAGCCGCAACTCTCTAATACATTTCTGTAATTTATTTGTGTAATCTTCAAGATGTTTATCAGACTCATAAAGTTTTTGTGTTGTATATCCCAGTGCAGAAGGAAAATCATCAAAGAAAGTTTTTTCAGGATCTTTAGCATTAGCAATGGCATTGCGCAATGCTATTGCCTCCCTCGATAATCTATTTGTTTTTTTTGTGTATTCAGGTAAAGTTCGATAGAAGGTCAAAAATGGTCTGATTGTATCAATAAAACTATTACTTGTTATTTTTTCTTCTTTTGATTTGTTAATAAGATTTCTGTAGCGGTTAAACAAATCAAACTTTACGCCTTGAACATCGAATGCTTTGATAAAATAATTTTTAGGGTTTTTCAAAATCATTTCAATAAGATCAATACTTAATGATGGGATATAAACTTCACCATCAAATAATGCATAATCATCTCGCTTAATAAACAAATAAATTGGTAGCCAAAAATCAATAAAACCTCTTTTTAGTTTGAATGGTTTGACTGATAATATATTGATTAAATCAATCAAACTTTTCTTCGAAGATTTGGTAGAAATAAGAAACTCTTCACAACAATCCCACAAAGGCTTGAATGAATTGTCTGTTGGTTCACCCAAAATAAAAAGACCCTTTTCTTTTCTATGAATGCCTGTATTTTTTAATAAGCTTAAATAAATTGTTTTTTCTGGTGGGAATTTATTTTCATCAAATCCTAAATCTGGCTTATACCAATTTTCAAATAATTCTTTAAATAATTCTTTCCGAGCAATATTTATTGACGCTGGAAGTTTTTCTCGGTTTATCAATTCGTTATGTATAACAGGAGTTTTACTATATATATTATTAATTATCTCTGAAAGTGTTTTATTAAAGGTAGTTTTGGAGCTAATGTTTAATAATTTCCCTCCAAAAATCCATTGAACTCTTGAGCTCTCATAAAATAAAGAATCAAAGATTAACTCATTTAATTCGATAGTTAACTTTTCTATTAAATTCTTAATTTCTCTTCTAACAACTCGGTCATCAGCATATTTTTCTAAAACATAATTTGCTTTTTCGATTTCTAAAATTGTAGTTTTAATCTGCTCTGCATTTCCATAAACTCCATATATAATCGCCTCACCCAAACTTTTTGACACCGATTTGATTTTATTCAAATCAAAATTTTCATTAATAATTAAATTTATAATTCCATCAACTTCTCCTAAAGGCTTGAGTTGAATTGGTTGCTCAGAAATAATAATCTCATAAAACCTAGGTGTTCCTTTTTTTATGTAGCTTGCCTTAGCTGGCAAATATGTTATGTTAAAATTCTCTTTGAGTTTACTAACCAAGTCTGTAGACCGATTAATATAATTTTCCGCATCGGTTAGTGCTAAATCGATATCAACATCAGTACCTTCAAACAAAACATAACTGTCTGAATATGATTGAAAGCGGATAAGCTTATTTTTTTCAAGAGCGTTTATTTCATCTTCAACGTTAATAATATTTAACGATAGTTTACCATAGTTTTTAAGGAACTCTGCATTAATTTTCGATCCAGATGGTGCAAGAACATTTAACAAACCAATTGTTTTTAGTATCTTTTCTTTGTCTACAGAATTGTTTTCAAACAAAATTTCTGCCCGTTCAATGGTTGATTTGATAATTGTCCACTTTAAATAGTCGGGATTATGTTTTGATGAAAGTAAAGAGTAAAAATTGTTTATTAAATAGTCAAACACATCTGCAATATTGAAATATGGTTTGGTCTTATGAATAAATTTTTTGAAATCAGTGGTTTCAAGAAAAGTGAATAGCGACCTTTCATTTTGACCGTATCTTTGCAATGATTTTGCTAAAATTCCAGCTGAAAGAATCTCTAAAGGATAAAGTTGCTCGGCTATTTTTTCATTCAAAGAGTTGTAAAGCGGATAAACTCTTGAAGAAACAACTGTATTATAAAGTTCCCTAAATTCCTTTTTACTAACATCTTTAAGCTTTCCATTTAAATATTTGGCAGCTAAGTGTAATAGTTGCTCAACTGGTTCATTAAATGGGATCTCTTTGAATCGTCCTTTAACTTTTTCCCATTCGTTCCTTGACTTCTCATCCAACCTTGGACAATAAGCATCAAAACTTTGATGAAGGGTGGTTACAAAAATGATGTTTTTATTTAGATCATTTGCAAACTCAGCGAGCCTTTGAACAATATATAATTCCTTTTCGGGTTTGTTTTCAGAAGCATATTCAAGAAATTTTCCAAACTCATCAACGGCAATAAGCAAGCCTTTTTTAGATGAATTTATTTTTTCATAATGAGTACTTAATCCATCTATAACATCTTTATTTTTACTAATTTTTAGTTCTTCACGTAAAGAATCCTCAAATGATCGATAATCTCCGATGATATTTAATGAGCTGTATTTAGTACTCCCATTAAAATTTATAGGTGTATTAAAAATCTTTCTCCCATTTTCTAATTGACTTTGTAATGCTAAAAGAAATGAACTTTTTCCCGTGCCAAATGAACCAACCAAATAAAAAGATTTTATTCCTCGAACAATACTTTCATTAAGGTTATCTACTACTCTTTCAACATTAGGAGTAGTTATATAATCAAAATCTTTACATTTATCACGGACGATATTTACAGACGGAGAAAATTTATTCCGCATAATAACTCTCTAATACATCCCACTTATTTGGTTTCTTATTAAATTGAAGTAATCGTATTCCAGCGTCATCAGAAAAGCTGATTTTGTATTTACTTTTTGTGAGTTGTTCAATTTTATCTAAAACATCTTTTGCTGTCAAAGCGAAAATATTTCCTATACTATTGTATCCATAAAGAATGTCATCAAATGATATAGAGTCTTCATATTGTTCATTATCTAAAATACAGTACAATAAAATCTCGGCTGGCAAATCTTCTCTCTCCTTATTTTCAATCCTGTACCAATCAGTTTCATTTTCATCATACTTTAATAAATGTTCAACTAAATTCAACTCTATGAAAAGACCACTGAAGTAATCCTCTAAATTTTTATTTATGTTTTGGGGCTTGACATAATTCCTCAGAAATACTGAAATGTCTCTCTGAATCGTAGATGCAGTATAATTTGTTTTAGTCTCCTCACACTTCGCTTTAAGGAAATTTTGAAGGTGGAACTTATTAAATTCAAGTTTCTTTTTTCTAAATTCATTAAAAACGAGCGAGTATATTGATGCAATATTTTCTTTCACTAAATGATAATGTAACAACCAAAGTGTAACCGGATTTTCCAAATAAGGGTCAACTCCATTTCTACCGAATAAAAAATTAGCTATTCTAGTTAAATGATTCTCTTTATCTATTAACCCAAATGATTTCATCCAATAGTTTATTGCAGAGACCATATTCTTTCCAACACCCAAATAAACTACTGCATCTGTATTGCTAAATTTTTTGTTTTCCCTTATAAAATCATATCCCTTTTTCAACCAAAGTGAGCGGCAGTGAAAAGATTCGTGACCTGAGAAATTTAGTTTTGAACTCATAAGAGATTAAATATAAAAGTTTACTTTAAAAATAATCCTTTTGTGAATAATTAGGACAAGAGAATAATAGACAATAATTATTTTCAATACCACCTCTAAATTTTCTTCTCCTCCATCAAAGACCTCCGCATCTTTACTTTCAAACCAAGACAACTAGCATTGGCTTTTATTTCTTTCTTTGTAAAAAGCGGCATAATAATTATTTCTTTTTCGGTTTCTTCAAACCTTAATCTTGTGCCGGGAGTAAAACTATATTTTTTTCTTAACCGTTCGGCAATAGTAATCATTCCCTTTGTGTTTATCCTTAAAGTGATCATTATTGAAAATTTCTTTTGATACTGACAGTAATGTATTACAAAGTCTTTCTGATAATCAACTATTTAGTTTAATATTATTCTTTATCAGATATATTAAATTATCACAAACTTTCATTTGATTACTTTTAACAACGACTGGTTATTAAATGCGCAGCGGTTAGGTTAGTCTTTAACATACTTCTAATCAATTAACTTTGCTGGATAAAAACTCTCCTATGTAGTAAGGCCAAACTATCAATGCCAGCAATCCCTTGAAAAAAGACAGCTTGAGAAATCCGATTGTAAACAACCAGCCCATAAACCATATTGGTCCCATTATGCCTGCAACTTCAACTTTATTTGATGCCATTGTGTACTCCTTTTTTAGATAACATTTTCTGAAATGATCTTAATTTTCATTTTACAACTTCCCTCTCATACTTTCCATCAGCAAT
>CALLMJ010000178.1 GCA_938006875.1 uncultured Bacteroidia bacterium | reverse complement strand
AATCAAACTGTAAACGATTCCCATTAGAGGAAGTAAAAGTTAATGTAAAATTTTCATTATTTCCGTAATTAGCACTAGGTCCGCCAGAGTCAAAAAAATTTCCCGAGCAGGTGAATTGAGTTCCATTACTCATATTATAATTCTGAGCAAACAAATAGCTCAATAAAGATAGAGGAAGTAATAAGATAATGAGTTTGAAATACATATATGTTTTTACTCCAGATATACACAAAAATTTTACCAACAGAAAAATTTTTTAAAATACTCTATAAGCCAACAAACAATGAAACAGTAATATTTCAAAATAAACTATTGAAATATTCAATATAACGATTTTGCCAAACTTGTTTTGAATATTTTTGTTGAACTGTATTAAATCCGCTTTGCCCTACCCTTTGCCTTAGTTCTGGATTGTCAATTAATAAACTAATTTTATCAACCCATTCATCAGTAGATGAGGCTAAATATCCATTTTCTCCATCTTGTATAATTTCTAAATTTACTCCTACGGGTGACATAATCGTAGCAACTTGAAACGCCATATACTGCAATCCTTTAAAACCACATTTTCCTTTAGACCATTCATCATCAGTTAAAGGCATGACTCCAATATCAAAACACGATAATTCTTTTACCTCCTCTTCTTTTTTCCATGCAACAGATTGAATATCTAAATCGTTTACTTTAAAATTTGGGTCTCCTACTACTCTAAATTGAATTTTTGAACCATACTTTTGTCTTAATATTTTAAATGCTGGAATAACCAAATCTAAATAAGGAATGGTTGTAGGTGAGCCTATCCACCCAATTAGAATAGCATCTTTATTAGGGCAAGGAATTTTTTGATATTCTTCTAAATCTACAGTAGTTGGAACCACTTTTACGTTGGGATTGTATCTTAAAGCATATTCTGCAAGGTAATTATTACCCGCAAAAACTAAATCAGCGATTTTAATAATTTCAGCTGTTTTGCTAGGATTTTTTAAGAAAGATAAGGACTTATTACCTTCAGAAACATTCATTTTCCAAATGGCATCATCAAAATCAAAAATTAACTTGGAATGATTTTTAAAGCGTTTTTCAAAAAAGGCAGTACCCAACATAAAAGCTTCACGCTGAACAAACACAATATCATAATCTTTTTTTGAGCTATATCTCCATAGTTTAGTAATACTTTTGAGAAGTATTTTCAGTTTTTCAAAATAATGTCCTGGTTTATAAAAAATTTTATCATCTTGCTCATTAATGATATGTAAATGCTCAATCTGAAAACCATTAGATTGAAAATAATCCATATACATTTCAAAACGAAAACGTTGACTTGCAGAACGAAAAGGTCTATGAATTCCTACAAATAAAATTTTTTTCATAAAGTTTTAGAGAAACCATAAAATAAATTTCCAATCATTAAACTGGAAGTAAGTAAATGAATAGGTTGAGCAAAAGCAGGAAAATCAAAATATTGAAAAAGAATGCCCGTAAAAAATAATACAAAAACACCAGCAATTTGTATAACAGAATGAAATTTCAAATCTGTATTTTTTAACTTATAAAAGAAGTAAGCCGAAGCAATTAACACAATCCAAGAGAAAGTTCTATGGATAATAAAAATATTATCGACAGTAGAAAGCCATTGTTCACGATTTTGATACATCATTTTTTTCATGGTTACGTCAATTTGTTCGCGTACTAAAACTCCTAAAATCATTTGAATAAACATCAAAAGCAATAAAAGTAAAAAAAGTTTGTTATTTGATTTTTGGGAAATATTAAAAGTAGAAACAACAGCGAATATTAATGTACCAACGATAACCATGGCAAGAACCATATGGTAAGTAATCATATGAGGAGTTAAATTAGTATAAACTACTTTTGCACCAAGCCAAGCTTGAAATAAAAGTAAAAAGAAAGCAAAAATTGTAAGATAAAATGATTGGGGAAATTGTTTACGAATTTTAAAACTCCCAAAAAGCATTATTAAAACCACCAGACCACTCAAAGCACCCACCAAACGATTGATATATTCGGTCCAAGTCTTAATGGGATTAAAAGGTTCTACAAGAACTTTACCATTGTCGCTAAATAAAATTTGATAGTTATCAGGCAATTGAGAGATATCTGTTGGTGGGATCCATAGTCCAAAACACTTAGGCCAGTCTGGACAGCCCATACCCGCTCCGGTACCTCTCACCACTGCACCCGCCAAAATTACTAAGTAGACCATAACTATTGAAGCGACCCCCCAAAAAAGGAATCGCTTCAAATTTTTATCTTTATTCATTAAAAAACCATTAACTATGATGTGTAACTGTTTCTTGGATTTCAGAATTTTCTAAATCCTCCTCTCCGAGAGTTTCTTCTTCCCAATATTTTCTACCAGCTTTTAAATCTTCATCAGAAATATGTTGGGGGATATAATCTACTTCGGCTTCTTCTTTAGAGTAATCATAAGGCCATCTATAAACAGTAGGAAGCTCGCCAGGCCAATTACCATGAATGTGTTCAACAGGAGCGGTCCATTCTAAGGAATTAGATTTCCAAGGATTTTGTGGTGCTTTTTTGCCTAAGAATATAGAAGAAACAAAGTTATATAAGAAAATAAATTGAGCTAAGAAACCAATAATTGCGAAAATCGTAATCAATACGTTAATATCTAACCATTGACTAGTAAAATCAAATTGAGTAAACGCATAGTATCTTCTTGGTACACCTGCTAAACCTAAGAAGTGCATAGGTATAAATACCCCATAAACACTAATAAAAGTTAGCCAGAAATGTATGTAACCTAACTGTTTATTCATCATTCTTCCAAACATTCTAGGGAACCAATGATAAACACCGCAATACATACCGAAAATAGCCGCAGAACCCATTACCACATGGAAGTGTGCCACAACAAAATAAGTATTATGCAATTCTATATCTAATGCAGCATTTCCTAAAAATAAACCTGTTAATCCACCTGAAATAAATAAGGATACTAAACCAATACCAAATAACATAGCAACAGTGTATTGAAGGTTTCCTTTCCAAATAGTTGCTAAGTAGTTAAATACTTTTACAGCAGAAGGAACAGCAATTACTAAAGTAGCCATCATAAAAGCGGTACCTAAAAATGGATTCATGCCTGTCATAAACATGTGATGCCCCCAAACAATCAAAGATAAAAAGGTGATTCCAATTAATGAACCTATCATAGCTCGATACCCGAAGATGGGTTTTCTTGCATTCGTAGAAATTACTTCGGAAGTTATACCAAAAGCTGGCATAATAACAATGTAAACTTCTGGGTGACCTAAAAACCAAAACAAATGTTGAAATAAAATTGGACTACCACCTGCATTGGGTAACGCTTCCCCTGCTAAATAAATTTCTGATAAATAGAAACTTGTACCAAAACTTCTATCAAAAATTAATAAAACAACAGCAGAAACTAATACAGGGAATGATAAAATTCCTAAAATTGCAGTAATAAAGAAAGCCCATACCGTTAATGGCATACGGGTCATAGACATACCTTTGGTTCTCATATTGATAACCGTAGCAACGTAATTCAAACTACCCATTAAGGAACTGGCAACAAAAAGAACCATACTTACTAACCAAAGAGTCATTCCTAAACCCGAGCCGGGCATAGATTTAGGTAAAGCACTTAAAGGAGGGTAGATTGTCCAACCAGGACCTGCAGGACCTGTTTCCACAAACAAAGAAGCGAACATGATTACGCTGGATATAAAAAAGAACCAGTAAGATAGCATGTTTAAGAACGGTGAAGCCATATCCCTTGCCCCAATTTGTAAAGGAATTAAAAGATTAGAGAATGTACCACTTAAACCCGCCGTTAAAACGAAAAATACCATTAAAGTACCATGGATTGTAACTGCTGCCATATAAAATGCAGGATCCATTCTTCCATCTTTTGCCCATTTTCCAATAAACAATTCTAACCAAGGTAGTGGAGTATCAGGCCATGCTAATTGCAAACGAAATATTACCGATAAAAATCCTCCAACAAAACCCATTATAATGCCCGTAATTAAAAATTGGCGAGCAATCATTTTATGGTCTGTTGAGAAAATGTATTTAGAAATGAAACTTTGTTCATGATGATGATGATCATCATGGTGTTCATGCCCATGACCTTGATGAACATGAGCTTGAGTTTCGTGAGCTGTATTTATTGTATCTGACATAAATTTATGAATTTGAGGTTTTATAAACTACTTAAATCTTTTTTCATTTCTTTTTCTTTCTCTTTTTGCTCTTCATCTAATTGAGCAATTTTTTCTTCAGTAAAAGTAGGCTTTTGTTTTTCTAACCATTCTTTGTACTCTTCTTTTGTGTGAACAACAATGATAAGTCTCATGTTATAGTGAGCAGAACCACATAATTGAGAACAAGCAACTTCATAGTTGAAGTTAGGTTTGTTTAATTGTTTTCTCATTTCTTCGGTAGTTTTATTGGGTGTAACCAAAAAATGGGTAGGCATACCGGGTACTGCATAAATATGAGCTTTTAATTGAGGAGTATAAAAACCGTGTAATACGTCTTTAGAACGAATTTGGAAATTAATAGGAGTACCTACTGGGATATGTATTTCTTTTTCAGCTAAAATAATATCATCAGCTGCTGCTTTTTCTTTATAGTTTACTCCTAATACATTACCGCCACCAATTTTTCTATAATCAGCACCCGCTAAAATATTATCTTTTCCAGAATGGCGAACAGTCCATTGGAATTGCTCTGCAACTACTTCAATATTAATAGTTTCTTTAGGTGCTTCATCATGAACACCTACCCAAACAATAGCACCCCAAAACACCAAAACTGCCATACCAATTGCAGGGATTAAAGTCCAAATTTTTTCTAATTTATCATTATCCGCATAGTGCAAAGCAACTTTCTTTTTCCAAAAAGGAGTTTTATCTTCTGTTTCTCCTTTATATCGGTAAGAAAAAACAAAAAGCAAAACTTGAGTAATAATAAAAACTATCCCTGTCATTAAAGCTGTAGTCATAAAAATAGGATCAATTTTATCAGCATGTTCAGAAGCTGAATAATTTAAATATTGACCGCTATGATGGAAAAACTCATAAAATATACCACCCAAAAGTAAAAAACCAAAAACAGGCATCAATGCACCATTAATAGAATTGGATTTCCATTTAGGAAACAATTGAAAGTTTGTAACTTTGGATACTAAAGCAATTACTGTAAAAGTTAATACAGCAACTACTGCTAATAAAAGTTTTAACCAGGAAATCATAGAATTGATTTCTTCTTTGGTACCATCTTGGATACCAGCACCTTGGCTCACTCTTTTTAGGGTTTCTGAACCGATAACATCTTCTGCTAACACTAAACTAGGAGTAATCATAGCAATTAAAACTGCCATAAAAATCCATTTGGTGTTACCTTGAAGTACTTTTATATATTTCATAACTGTAAATTTATCAAATGTCAAGCTACAAAGTTATAATTAAAACAACATTAGTTCAAAAAAAATTTATTTTTTTTCATTTAATTGTTGAATTAAACTGGGTAATTTTTGGATAGCGGCAAGTTCTCTTAAAAATTGCATACGTTCTTTTGCTACAAAACCCAAGTAAATCTTACCTGGTTCTAATGAAGACATTACCCCTGATTTCGCCATTAAAATAGCACCTTTACCAATAGTTACATCTGATGGGACACCACTTTGCCCCCATAATATTACATCATCTTCAATGTTTACACATCCTGCTACGCCCACTTGAGCCGCAATTAGGCACCTTTTTCCAATAATCGTATCATGACCTATTTGAACTAAATTATCTATTTTAGTATGTTCTCCAATGATAGTATTTGATGTAACTCCTTTATCAATAGTTGTATTGGCACCAATTTCTACAAAATCTTCTAATATTACACCCCCTTTTGAAAGCATTCTTTCCCTACCCCATTCTCTTTTCTTGTAATAAAAAGCCTCTGAACCTATCACGCTATTACTTTGAATAACTACATGTTTACCAATTTTTACATTATCATAAATGGTGGTGTTTGGATAAATAATGGAATAATCTCCAATAGTAACATTATGACCAATACAAACATTAGAACCAATTTCTACGTGTTGCCCAATTTTAACATTACGACCGAAGGTAACATTTTTACCTAACAAAACGGTATCATGAAGTTTAGGTTTTTTAATTAAAGTAGTAGGAACTCTTGGAGAAAATTCTTCTAAAATCAAATTAAAATCCCTGAAAGGGTCGTCAGAAATGATTAAAGCTTTTCCATCGGGCGGAGTAACTTCTTTGTTAATGATGATGGTAGTAGCAGCGGATTCTAAGGCTTTCTTGTAATATTTTTCCACATCAACAAAAGTAATATCACCGGGTTCAACCCTATGAATTTCGTTAATGCCATCAATTTTATGTTTTGGATCTCCTATAAATGTCGCTTTTAATAAAGACGCCATTTTAGAAAGTTTAACAGGTTTTTCAAATTTCATAAGATATTCAATTTTATGTTTTTAGAACTTATTTTTATACATCATAGAACCCACGGGTTTGGGATTTTTCGTTCTATATTTTGCACTGGATTTTAAATGGTAAGGGTTTATTACCTCGCCGTTTACCATAAAATAAATAATTTGCCCAATCGGCATTCCCGCATATACACGTACAGGTCTGGTTACAGAAATTTCTAAAGTCCAATGATTACAAAAACCTACATCTCCTTTACCTGCCGTTGCATGTATATCTATTCCTAACCTACCTACACTACTTTTCCCTTCTAAAAAAGGCACAAATTCATGAGTTTCTGTATATTCAATTGTAGATCCTAAATATAATTCACCGGGTTGCAAAACAAAACCTTCTTCGCCAATTTCTAATTCAATAAGTTCATTTTCAAATTTGGAATCTAAAACTGCATTTTTATAGATTGCTAAGTATTTACTTAAATGAACATCATAACTATTGCTTCCTAAGCATTCATTTTTAAAGGGTTCTATTACTATGGTGCCTTTTTGAATTTGTTTTAATATTTCTTTATCCGATAAAATCATAAATCAGAAGCAATTTTTTGAATAATGGGATTAGGTTGAATTTTTTGATATAAATGCTCAAAAAATGAAACCGTTTTTTCTTTTTCTTTGATAATAATTTTTTCTTCTATTTGTGGTAAAAAATCAGGTTCTACAACTTCAAAACTTTCAATTTTTTCTAATTGTGCTTTCAAAAATAATTTTAATTGTGATAAAATATCTTTTTTTCGGAAGTTGAGTTCTCTAATTTCTTTGTTTAATTCATCAACTTTGGATTGTGCATTTTGAAGCAAAGTCTGAGCTTTTTGTTCTGCATTACTAATAACTAGCTCGGCATCTTTTTTTGCGTTTTCTAAAGTAGATTTAGAAGTTTCTTCAGCTTGTTTTAAAGTTTTGTGCATCATACCTTCTAATTCTTGATAACTATTTAACGCAGATTTTGTTTTCTCAAGTTCTAATTTTAAGTTTTGGTTTTCTTGCAATATGGTATCCCATTTAGAAGCCAAAAAACCCAGAAAATTATCTACTTCTTCTGTGGTATAACCTCTAAAAGATTTTGAAAATGAAGCTCTTCTGATTTCTATGGGAGTAATCACAAATAATAAAATTTTTCACCGCAAAATTAATATATTTTTATGGAACAAAAAAATTTTGTAAGTTTTGCTATTTATGATTTCTATTTATCCAGGATAATTTGTTAAGACTTGTGGCTTCCCCCACATACATTTATATGTGCTTGATTTATAAGCAAGATAAAAAAATATTTTATTTTATTTCCAGTTTTCAAGAGCCTGTTTACAATCATTATCTTTTATATCAATATAAACCTGTTCTTTGGCTTTTAAGAACCACTTTTCCATAACTTCCATTTTTTTTGCTTGTAAAGCAGCCTGTTTAAACTTAGTATAATCTTGTTCTAAACTTGCTAAATGCGGAGGATATTTCTTTTTTAAATAAATGATATGATAAGCCTTACCAATTCTGGGATTTTTGCTATAAAATTCTTTAGGTTCAGAAATATCACCTTCTTTCATTTTATCAATGGTTAAATAAACTTCGGGTTCTAGTTGGTCTAAGGGAACTCTAGGTTCACCATTTTGAGGGTTCATAATTAAACCGCCATACATTTTGGTTTGAGGGTCATCAGAATATTTTGTAGCAGCAATTTCAAATTTTGTACTATCCAAGATTTCTTGCCTAATTTTTTGAATTTTTTCTAAAGCTAATTCTTCATCTTTAAAATTTTTTTCGGGAGAAATTAAAATATGGCTCGCTTTTGCTCTGTCTCCCATAATTTTATGCAATTTAACAATATGGAAACCATATTGAGTTTCAAATACTTCAGAAATTTCACCTTCTTTCAAGGAAAATACTACGTCATCAAATTCAGGAACCATTTGACCTTTTTTAAATTCACCTAAACTACCTCCTTGTCTTGCAGATTCTACGTCTTCAGAATAAAATTTTGCCATATCTTCAAAAGCACTACCTGCCATAATTTGGCTTCTTATGTTTTTTAATTTGGCTTTGGCTTTTTCTTTATTTTCTTGAGAAGGCTTGGGTACAATAATAATTTGATAGGCTTCAACTTCTGCAGGTAAAAAGGGTAAAGAATCGGTAGGAATTTGGTTAAAGAATTGGCGAATTTCTTTGGGTGTTATTTGAACATTATCTGTAATTTTATTTTTTTGTTGGTCAATTAATAATTGCTCTTTGATTTTGGGCCTTAGTTCTATTTTAAATTGAAGAATAGATTTCCCCATTATTTTTTCAAATTCCGCTTCACCTCCACTCTGCATAACAAACATACTAAGCCTTCTATTTAACTCATTTTCCACTTGTTCATCATTAACTTTTAATGAATCTAAACGAGCTTTGGCAAGTAACAATTTATTGGTAAGCATAGATTCAAAAACAAAACAACGTAAAGTTCCTTCATCATCTTCTTCACCCATTTTTTTTAAATAGGTTACCTGATTTTCAAGTTCAGACTCTAAAATAACATCTTCATCAATGATTGCTAAAATTCTATCAAGTACCTGAGCATTTAAGGGGTTTGATGGAATTATCAAAAATAACCACCCAAAAAACAAAATTTTTTTCATTCAAAAATAATTCGCAAAGATAAAGATTAAATCAATTAATGGCACAATGTTTGAAATACATAAACGAAATCTGACTACGTAATATTATGGATTTTTAGAAATTGTAAACAATTTTTAAAAAACTGTATAAAGAATGGGGAAATTTTTATTATTTTTGTTTGAATATTCAATAGAAAAGAAAATGCAAAAAATACTTTATCTTACTTTTTGTTTATTAGGGCTATTAAAAAATTTAGATGCTCAAATTTTAAGGTTTGGTTCTAAATTAGATGGAACAGGTAATTTAGTAATGGTGGATACTATCTTTCGTTTAGAAACTACTCCCCAAACGATTTATGCTAAATTATTTAGCAAAACTCCTATCATTGAAGATACTTTATTTATTATAACCAAAAATTTACATACTTCTAATAAATTTGTATTGAAACGCTCAAACAGTAAAATGGATGCTTTGGCTACCCTTAAATTTAAGGAAGATGGTATTTATAAAGTTTTTGTAATCAATCCCAAAACCAAACAAACTATTGCTTCAAAAAAACTTTACATTACCTCTGCTGTTAACCCAAATGTTCAGGCTCTCAAAACAGATTATCAAAAACAATTAACTGCTCAAAATCAAACTAAAACTAATCCTCAAAAAACTAATAACACTGTAAATGTAAAACCTGGTAATCCAACCATCAATCCTTCTAGTAGTGTAAAATCTCATACTACTATACAAAATCAAACGAAACCCTCAACCTCAGCAAAAGATGATTTAGAGGATTTTGATGATGACGATGATATTGATGCTGACGATATAGATGCAGGTAATTCTGATGCAGACATAGATATTAAAGATGATGATCTCTCCGATTTTGATGATGCAGATTAGATATTAAAAGTCAAATAAATTTTGTTTTCTATAACGAATTTTTTTCCAAGTTTTCATTGTTTCGGATTCTAATACTAAACGAAAATTAGGGTCGTTGATAAACTCTAAAAAAGTAAAATAATCAATTTCTTCGGTGTGTACAATTTGTTTATCTTTTTTATAAACAATGTTGTACTTACCGAAATTTTTAAATTCGTTTACAATTACAATGGGTGCTTCAGTGGGTGAAATTTCCTTCATTTTTTGATGGATCTTTTGGGATTTCTTCAAATTCTACTTCTTCAATAATTATATTTTTCTTTTTTTTTCCGTTTTCAAAATGTTCTGGAACGATTACAGAATATTCGTCATTCAAATGAAAGGATTGTCTTGCTTTTTCATCATAAAGATTTTGAAAATGTTTCATATCTTTTAAAGTTTGTTGTTCTAATTTTTTAACTATTTTCTTGACAAAATACAATAATATTCTTTTTCCAAAAATTTTGAAAAACAGCCATATAACCAAAAAAAAGACAATTATTTTCCAAATCATTTTTTTAGGTACATCATAAAAGACGGAATAATTCCTACTTTGTAGCTATTCATTAACTCTCCATTCATAGAAAATCTTAAAACTTCACCTTTTTGTACATAATCTTTTGCATCGGCTACCCAAATTTCATCATTTTCAGGATGTAAAAACATATTATAAAAATTTCGATTTCCATTTTCTATGAAAGGGACAATTGATAATTCATTTTTGGTAACTGGCATTTTGTAAATATCTTTATCAATCCAATACAAGATATCTTTATTTTTAGATAGGTTTAAACGACTAGGATTTGAACCATTCGGAAAAACAAAAGTTTTCTCAATATTAGAGTATTGAATTTTTACGAGGGAAGGTGAGATATTTAAGGAAGAATTTCCCCAACATAAAACCCATAAATTACCCAAACCATCTACTTCTAAATCCGTAGAACCAAAACTCCCTTCTAATTTAATACTATCTTCTAAAGACTGTGTTTGTGGATTTATCCAATAAATAGAACCGGAATAAGGATTGGTTACCCAAACTTTATTTCTATAAAAAACAAGTTCTTCAGTCCAGCCTGGAATAGGAATTTTTTTAACAATACTTAAATTTTTAAAGTTTACTACATTTACTCCGTTTGCATACAAATCAGTTACTAAAGCTAAACTATCATTGATAGGTAAAAAATATCGTGGAGAAGTTAAGCCTGAAATCACACCCGTAACTTTGAAGTCAAGGTCTAACTGATAAATTTTATTGGAATTATTGACAACTAAATAAATTTTGTTTTGATGTAAATATAAAGACTGCCCTACATCACCTAATCCAAAAGCATTTCTTTCTTTGAAAATATCTTCAATAACAGTTTGATAGTTGTTGATAACGGATAATGAGGAATTTCCTGACATAAAATTTCCTTCATTTAGAACCAATAAAACATCTTGTAAATTGGGGACATTTTTAGAAGGTGGCGTTTCTTTTTTACAAGAATACAATCCTGCAACAAAGAAGAAAATCAGTATTTTAATCAATAATTGATGACGCATTTTATGTTTTGTACCTACAAAATAAACACAAAAATGAAATTTTTCCAAATTTTTAAGAGGGTTTTGTGTTACATAAGCTTGTAAAGGGAAGCATTTTTGGGAATTTTAATGTTTGAATTTACAAAATGTTAAAAATAAAACCTTAATTTTGCATGATTTCATGCCTACCACAACTAACCGTTTTTTCTTTCATGCTAAAAAATGGCTGTTTCAATTCCTGAAATGGATATTTATGTTATTTTTTACATTTATCCTTTTTTTTGTTACTCTTTTTTTTGCATTACAATTTGATTCCGTCCAAAATGCGGTTTTACCTCATATTACAAGGTTTGTTTCCCAAAAACTGAAAGCAAAAGTGGAAATTGAAAGCGTTTCTATAGCTTTAATGGATAAAATTGTATTGAATAAAGTAAAACTTTATGACAAAAACAACATTCCTATGATTATTTCCGATGAGGTGTATGTGGGTGTAATTTCTTTAGATTTTTATGAAATGATTTATCCTAAAACCTACCAAAATAAAATAGGAGCAAGAATGATTGAACTTCATAATGCTGTTTTAAATCTATACAATAAAAATGGGAAAGTTAATATTGAAGAAGTTTTTGCAGAGGAAGATAATGATACTACACCCTCTAAAAGGGATTTATTCATTGATTTTCCTAATATTTATTTGTACAATTTTTATTTTTCATTTGTAGATTCCTCTGCTACTGATTTAGAAAGAAAATACATTCCTGAACATTGGAATTATCAAAATCTACATTTGCAAAATACGCAATTAATCGGTGGTTTTTATTTTCATAAAAGAGACCAAATGCTTATTAATGTCAAACACTTGAGTACCCAAGAACGCTTTACCCAGTTGGTGATTGATAGTCTTTGTGGAGAAATTAAAGTAAAATTTCCAAATCCCAATTACCCTGATACCATTCCTTATTTTCAGTTTACCAATATGTTAGCAAAGCTCCACAATAGCCGTTTAGACTTTGACGCTTTAATTTGGAATGATAACTTCCCTACTTTATTTAAGCCAATTAATCCCAAAGATTACCGTTTAAATTTTAGACCTTCTTACGTAACTTTTCAGGATATTTCTTATTTTATTCCAGAAGATACTCTACCTCTCAAGGGTCGTGTAGATATGGAAGGAAAAGTTAAAATGAATTTGACTACTATTAAAGGAAATGATTTGTTATTAACCTATAATCAAAGAACTTCGCTAAATGCAGATGTCAGAATTGATAATTATACCAAAGGAGAAGAAATATTTATCCAAGCAAAACTAAAAAATAGCACTTTGTATGCAGCAGATATAGACACCTTACTTTCAACGGTTGAATTACCCAAACAAATTGCGAATATGGGAGTAATGACTATTGACGGTAAGTTTACAGGTTTCCCAAAAGATTTTGTTGCTGATGCAGTTTTTCAAGGTCCTACGGGTAAAATTGTTACCGATATTAATATGAAAATCGGTAAAAAAGATATTTTTTATTCTGGGAATTTACAAACTACCGAGTTAAATTTGGATAGAATTTTTGAATTTACAGATACCATTGCTCCTTCTTTAAACTTTGTAGGAAAAATTGAAGGAAAAAATTTTGATATAGCTACCATTGATACCAAAGCAGAATTCTTTATTGATAATTCCATTCTACTGAATAATTTAGTGGATTCTTTATCTGGAAATTTGGTATTTAACGAAAAAATATTGAAAGGGCATGTAAATTTAATAGATAAAGAAGCTTCTGCAACAGTAGATATTGCTTTTGATTTTAATGGTAAACCGATTTATAATGTTTTTGGGGACCTAAAAAAATTAGATTTAAAAAACTTCCAAATTACAGAAGAACCTTATATACTCTCGAGTTTTTTAGACATTAAATTGCAGGGAGATTCATTAGATGAAATGAAAGGTTTTGCAAGACTTTATAAAGCCAATTTGTTGAATATCTCAAAAAATCTAGAATTAACTGTTGAAGACGCAGAAATTGTTATTCAAAATCAAGACCATCATAAATATATCAATATTTATTCTGATTTGTTGAATGCGGAATTATCCACGAATTTTTTTTATAAAAATTTACCTGATTTGGGTTTAGAAATTTGGAAAGAATTAAAATTATACTTCAAAAATCAAAATGATAGTTTACAACACTATTACCAAAACAAAAAAGTTCTTTTTACAGATAAAACTTTAAAAGTTAAGGCAGAAATTTTAGATATAAGCCCTTTATTTGAATTTTTTGAACAAAAAGTTTCCATCGCAAAACACAGTAATTTGAATTTTACATTTAATTATTTTCAAAATATTCAGTTGGATTTGGAGTTCCAATCGGATTCGTTTTTTTATAATAAAATTAAAACTTATGAGGTGGATATTTCCACGAAAATTATCAAAAATCAATATGCTAACGATTGGGATATGAATGCTTTATTAAAATTGGATTCTTTAAAATCTGGTGGATTTAAACTTTCCTACTTATCTATAAAGCCCAATATTAAAGGTAATTCCTTTGGATTTGAACTATCCGCACAACAAAATCAACCCAATTTAAACAATCGTTTTCATTGGATTGCTAATGGTCAAATTGATACTTTATCCTTCCTCAAAATTGACGAAAAAAATTCTATTACACAGTTAGGCGATACAAAATGGATTTTTAACCCTGAAAATAAAATCGTTTTTAAAGGTGATTTTTTAGCTATTGAAAATTTACAAATCAATCATCAAGACGAATTTATTAATATTTCTGGGGAAGTTTCCGATAATAAAAACCGCGTTACTATAAGGATTCATGATTTGGCATTACAAACCATTCATAAAGTCTATCCTATTCACTCCAAACTTAAAGGAAATATTGATGCAAAAATTGTTATTCAAAAACCTTTTGAAGAACCCTTAGCAAATATTAACGG
>CALLMJ010000177.1 GCA_938006875.1 uncultured Bacteroidia bacterium | reverse complement strand
AGTAAAGTTGAGACTGCACGTAAGAATTTAATAGGTAAAGCAAAAGAAAAACCTGAACAAGTAAAGCAAGTGATTGATACTTTGAAAAAAGAGGGCATACTAGCAACATATAATAAAGTTATGAATAAATTAGATTCACTTAGTCCGTTAGGTTATTCAAGTGCGGGTGTTGTAATAGAGATTGGATCTGAAGTTAGCAATTTTAATGTAGGAGATAGAGTAGCTTGTGGAGGTCAGGAGGCATTTCACGGCGAGGTAATTTCAGTTCCAGTTAATCTTGCAGTAAAAGTACCGGAAAATTTAGATTTGGAAGATGCTGCATACACAACAGTTGCGGCAATAGCTTTACAGGGAATAAGGCAGGCAGATTTAAGGTTAGGCGAAAATTGTGCAATAATAGGACTTGGTTTAATAGGGCAATTAACAGCAATAATGTTAAAAGCCTCCGGTGTGAATGTAATTGGAATTGATGTTGATGAGAAAATGGTAAATCTTGCTAAAAAATCCGGGGTTGATCTTTCAATAAATCGCTCAGACGAAAAAATTGAACAATCAATATTAAATTTTACCAAGGGATATGGTGTTGATGCAGTTATTATTACAGCAGGAACGAAAAGTTTAGACCCAGTTGAATTAGCTGGTAAAATATCCAGAATCAAGGGAAGAGTAATTATTGTTGGTGCAGTTCCCACAGGTTTCAGCAGAGAGAACTATTATAAAAAAGAACTTGAGCTCAGAATGTCTATGTCATACGGGCCAGGAAGATATAATGTTAATTACGAAGAAAAAGGGCTGGATTATCCAATTGGATATGTAAGATGGACTGAAAATAGAAATATGCAGGCATTTTTATCATTACTGAGCCAGAATAAGATTACAATTAAACATTTAACTACGCATATTTTTGACTTAGATAATGCATTGGAAGCTTATGATTTGCTAATAACAAAAAATGAAGATTTTATAGGAATACTGATTAAATATGATACTATTTCGAGTATTTCGAAAAAAATTGAAATAACCAATAAACAATTTAATCCTAAAGAACCTGTAATTGGATTTATTGGAGCAGGTTCTTTTGCACAGAATTTTTTGCTGCCAAACATTAGTAAAAAATATTTTCACTCTGTTGCAACTGCTGCAAGTCATAATTGTAGAAATATTGCTCAAAAATATGGGTTCAATAACGCTTGTTCATCTGCAGATGAAATAATAAATGATGAAAATATTAACACTGTATTTATAGCAACAAGGCATAATTTACACTTTGAATATGTAAAAAAAAGTATTATTTCAAACAAAAACGTATTTGTTGAAAAACCTTTATGTATGAATGAAAATGAATTAGAGGAAATTAAAAATTTATATTCAAATAGTAATTGTAAATTAATGGTTGGTTATAACAGACGATTTTCTCCTTTAGTGCAAAAAATTAAAGAACAAATAAATGAATCACAGCCTGTAGCAATAAATTACAGAATTAACGCTGGTTTTATCCCAAGTGACCATTGGACCCAAGATCCTGATATAGGTGGTGGAAGAATAATTGGTGAAGTATGTCATTTTATTGATTTAAGCATTTATTTAAGTCATAGTTTCATAACTGAATTATGTGCATATTCAATAGATGATCAAAATGGACTTGACGATAATGTAGTAATTTCATTAAAGTTTAGTAATGGATCAATTTCAAATATCTCATATTTTTCAAATGGATCTAAATTATTATCAAAAGAATATTTAGAAGTCTATCAAAATGGTTTAACTAACATATTGTATGACTTCAAAGAATTACACATTTTTGGTAAAAAAATCAAAAAGATAAAAACTTTAAATCAGGACAAAGGTCATAAAAAGGAAGTTGAAATATTTGTTGATTCAATAATTAAAGGCACAGAGGCTCCTATAAAATTTGAAGACATATATAACGGAACATTAGCAACGTTTAAGGTTATTGAATCAATAAGAAAATGTCAGTCAATTAAATTATAATGAATGATTTAAAGATAATAATTAAAAGTTGTGAAGATTACATAATTAAGGAAAATTTTAAGGGATATGATCCATATGATTTCCTAACATCGCCAATATTTAATATAAAGATATTAAAGAACAAACTTTTTAGATTTTATTCACAACAAATTTTTAGACGAATTCCAATTAATTTTCGTGGGATATTTGGTATTAAAAAAGGATTAAATCCAGTTACCTTAGGTTTAAGTATAGAATCTTTTGCATATTTAAGTAAAATTTTCCCAGAAGAGAAAGAAAGATATGATGAGTTAATAAGTTATTGTTTTGAAAATTTAGTTAAAATTCGGTCTGAGGGTTATTCTGGTTATAGCTGGGGGTATGATTTTGATTGGGAAGCAAGATATACAACAATTAATGCTTATACACCAACTGTCGTAGCCACTGGAATGATTACAAATTCATTATTTGAGGCTTATAAAATTCTTAAGCAAGAAAAACTTTTTGAATTATGTAATAGTGCAACAAAATTTGTATTGAATGACTTAAATAGAATCGAAGATGAAAAAGGGGTATGTTATTCTTACTCACCTGTTGATAATCAAAAAGTACTTAATGCGAGCATAAAAGCTGCAAGATTGTTATCTCAAGTTTACTCAGTTGTAAAAGATGAAAAACTTAAAGCTGAAGCCGAAAAAATAATTAGATATGTTATTTCATCACAACATAGTGATGGTTCATGGCCTTATTCAATTGGAGATGCGCGTAAATGGTCGGATAATTATCATACAGCTTACATTTTAGATGCAATAAAATCATATATGGATCATACAAACGATTATAGTTATTTGGAACACTATAATAAGGGATTAAAATTTTATTTAGACAACTTTTTTATTGATGAAACTATTCCTAAATATTATAATAATAAAACTTATCCAATTGATTCAACGTCGGTAGCACAGTCAATTATTACCTTGACAAAAAATAATAAATTTGATCGTGCAGAAAAGATAATTAATTGGGCTGTTCAAAATATGTTTAATGATAATGGATATTTTTATTATCAAAAACACAAATATTATATCAATAGAATATCATACATGCGTTGGTCTAATGCATGGATGTTTAATGCATTGAGTTTTTATTTTCATAAAAGAAAGAATAATGATTTGGTTTGATTTAGATAATTCACCACACGTACCTTTATTTAATCCGATCTTTAAAGAATTAGATAAAAGAGATATAAAATATTTTATAACGGCAAGAGATTTTGCACAAACAAAGGAATTATTAAATCTATTTGAAATAGATCATACTTTAATTGGAAGGCATGCAGGTAAAAACAAATTTAAAAAGATTATTAACTTATTTGAAAGAGCATTCAAACTTAAAAAAGCGATAAAACATAAACAGATTAATTTAGGTGTATCGCACGGTTCAAGGACACAACTAATAGCAGCTAAAAAAAGTAAAATACCGTCAATACTAATGCTCGATTATGAGTATACAGAAAGTAAAATTTTCAATTATTTAGCAAATTATATTTTAATACCTAAGTTTATACCTAATCATAGATTAGTTAATGCTGGTTTTAAGATTAACAAAATAATAAGATATAATGGCTTTAAAGAAGAAATTTATTTGAAATTCTTTAAACCAGATGAAAGCTTTAGAAAAACTATTAATATAAAAGATGATGATATATTAATAGTTGTAAGACCACCAAGCATGATAGGTAATTATCACGATAATAGAAGTGAAAAATTTTTAATAAATGCAATAAATTATTTACAGCATTCAAAAGAAAACCAAATCCTGATAGTTAATAGAACTAAAACTGAAAAGGAGTTTATTAAGAGAAATATTGAGTTTTCAGAAAATGTAAGATTTTTAGATAAACCAGTCGATGGGTTACAGTTACTATATACAGCAGATGTCTCCATATCTGGTGGCGGAACAATGAATCGTGAATCTGCATTATTGGGAACTAAAACATATAGTATTTTTACGGGCGCTCGACCATTCTTAGATGAATTCTTAGAAAATATAGGTCGTTTAAAATTTATAAATTCAATTGATGATATTTATAAAATAGAACCTACAAGAATAAGAGAGAAAAAGATTTTGTTAAACGCAGAAAATTTAATCGATGAATTAATTAATTTATTTTTGGACATATCAAATAAAAAAGGAAAACTAACATGAACATTCCATTCTTAGACTTAAAAGCACAGTACAAATCAATCAGAGACGAAGTATTACCAGAGATTAACGATGTATTAGACAATACCGCTTATGTATTAGGTAAAAAAGTTAAAGCATTTGAAGAAACATTTGCCAAAGAACATGATGCAAAATATTGTTATGGAGTTGGCACTGGAACTGCTGGCAACCATATGGTTTTGTGGGCATTAGGTGTTGGTCCCGGAGATGAGGTAATAATTCCTGCAAATACCTTTATTGCAACTGCATGGGGAGCAACTTTGTGTGGCGCAACACCTGTATTTGTGGATTGTCATCCGGAGAGTTACAATATTGATCCATCAAAAGTAGAGAAAGCAATCACACCAAAAACAAAAGCAAT
>CALLMJ010000176.1 GCA_938006875.1 uncultured Bacteroidia bacterium | reverse complement strand
CCTTTATTTATTTTCTTAATTTATAAATTGTTTCACATAAAACCGGATAAAGAATTTCCTGGATTTTTTTCGCTTCTTCATCTTTATAAATACTTAAAATTCTTTCAAAGAAATCTTCCACTTCTTTTGTAACTCCTTTCTTGCCTTTAATATTCCTATTAACAGAATAAGTCAACATCGGATGCCACATTAGTTTGCTGGTGTCTTTATTATCTTCATACGCTTTAATTATTTCAGAGATCTGCAACAAATTTCTAATTGTTCCCATAGTAACCGGATTTTCATTATCCAGAACCCAGCTTACCAAACGATTTTTTTCAAAAACAAGATCATTAAATCGTGAATTTTTTATTGGCGTTTCAAATAACAATGTACCAGCCTTATCATTTATATCATAGAAGCATTTATGATCATTTAATAATTCTTCGGGATTAATTTTGCTCTTAAATTTTTTCTTTGATGTCTTTTGATTATCCTCAGCGAACTCTGCAACGATTCTAATAGGTGTATGATGTTTAAAGTTTGTTAATGAATATGAAATATGAATTTCTGGATTTGTAACAACGAAATCACTGAACACCTCATTAAATCGTTTCAGTAAATTAAGTGACGAAGATTGTGGAGTAATTAACATTAAATCATCTCCGCCCGCAAATACGGTATAAACTCGATTCTCGTTTTTAAGTTTACTTAATTCTTCATCTGTTATATCTGCTTTTTTATCCTTTTCAATCTTAACAATTTCTTCTCTTTTATTCCTCTCCCAATCTCTGAGAAATCCATTAAGGAAAAAACTAAAGAAATACTTTAAGTGATTGCTAAGCGTTGTTGTTCTTGATATTGCATTTAAATCTTTTTCTTCCTCTTCATCTTTTATTTCGCTTTTATCTCGAGTTAAGCCATAAGCCATAATTAAACCAAGATTATCAATGTCACCCTTAATAAGTGTAAGATATTGCGCTCCATCATTCTGTTCAACCATTTTGTCAAAAGGCATAACAACAGTTCTTTTCTCCTTTTCATCGTAGTATTCTGAGCAATAATTTGCAACTTCAAGAAACAAAGTATTTCTTAAAAATCCTTTATTAACATTCTCTGGTTTTAATAAATAATCAAGCACTGGGTTAATAAGTAATTTGTTTTGCAAAAGGTTTTTGGGAATGGTTTTCAAGGTATAAACATTTTTTATTTCCAAGTTGTTTTTATCATCTATCACTAAAAACAAGTTACTATCAGTAACTTCATCGCCAATTTCATATTCTAATTTTACTTGCCTATCAACCAACAGCTTTTCATCACCATCACGAATTTCTCTTTCTCTTCCAAATCTAATAGGTTTATCTGTTACCTTGCATTTAATATTATTTGAATCGCCGTCCTTTGGTTCAATATATTTATCGAGTATGATAAATTTTTGAGGATTATTACTGTCATTTGTAAAAAAGCTATTGAAAAATTGTTTGGTTTTATTAGAATTCAGATTTTCTGTTGCCTTATCTATTATTTCACCGAAAGTTATTTTTCCATCTCGTAAATCCTGCCAATTAAAATTTTCATATCCTGATATAAAACCAAGTTCATATCGGAAGTTTTCAAATAAATATTTTTCTATTTCATCAATTGCTTTTCTATATTGTTCTTTGAAAGACGCATTATTTGGTGCGATAATATAGAACTTGCCACCTGCAAGCATTACTAAATTGCATTCAGTTAATTCGAAACAATCGAGAAATTTAGAAGCAAAGTTTCTTGCGAGTACCTGAACGAATATTGATCTGCCTCTTAGAATTTTAGCGGGTTTTTTATGAATTACATCAAAGATATAGGATTGTATTCCTGGAATATCTCCGATAACTAAATTTAAGGTTTTTTCATTTTGATTGTCTCGTTGCGTTTTCCAAATTGTATGTGCCAATCCAGCTACATCTTTTAAATGATTAAAAAGAGATATATCAGTTTTTGAACTTCCGGTAAAATCTGGCACACACCAGAGCCATTTTTCAAATAGAACCAACAATAAATTTATCAGTGTATTGAAATCAGAGTCATCTTTGTAAAAATTAAGTATAATACTTAACTGAGCTTTAAATTCGGCCAAATCAGTGCTTGAATATTTATGCTGCAATGCTTTATCTTCATCTTGATCATACTCGGGAATTAAGGCATTGTAATTTTCTTTGGTGAGTTGTTGATGCTTGAAGTATCTAAGTAGAGGGTCTTGTATTGAGTTAAGTTTAACCTTACTGAAAAGAGAACAAAGAAAATTATTATTCCAATCTGTACCGCCCTCTTCATTCTCCTCCTTTTCAACACGTTCGCTTGCTGAAATATGATCAGCTATTTTACAAAACTTAGCATATTCATTCACTGGATTATGATGAGTTGAAATAATTTGTTTGAAAATTTCAAAGTTTTTTTCATTAACTAATATTTTAACGAACTCGTTAGTAAATTCATCAACCAATTCAACGCCTTTAGCTGGATGCGATTTAGCCTTATCTGTACATCTCTGAACAAACTTCCCTATATCGTGAAAGAGAGCGCCTAGTATAAGTGTTTTTTCCTCTGCAGTCATAAAAATATTCCCTTAACTTTTGTTCAAACTTATTTTGTTTTTATTCTCTTTTCAAATTTCAAAACATTTCCGAAAGGTTTTTTTCTTTTTGAATCTTTTATTCATTTCTTTCGAAGATCGTTTTTATATGTATCAGAAATTTGTTCAATTATTTGCGGAATTACCTCCATTACCTGATCTTCATTTAAAAATTCTAAACCTACTGCCGCCGCCTCTTCAATCAGTATCTTCATTTTCTTTTTTGATCTTTCAGTCACTAACGGTATTAAACTAATAACGAAG
>CALLMJ010000175.1 GCA_938006875.1 uncultured Bacteroidia bacterium | reverse complement strand
CAATGCTACAAACAATATAAAAAATAGTATAGATTTTGCAAAAAAGTCTTGAAAAGTGTTTTTTTTAGTATATAATTTTTATACTTTTATTTTCAACATTCAACTATGATTTTTCTTTTTCATTTCATTGCTAAATTATTTTTACTCTTGTTGATGTTATTAACTTGTTTTTTAATTTACATCACCAATTTTGTTTTTACTGATACATTGCATTGGATTACAATTTGTATTTATGTTTACTACATCTGTATCATGATTTGTATAATTATTTTATTTTTTTCTTTCTAATGTTATGAAAAAAATCATCAATATCAAGTATGGTGTTATACCAATGCACATACTTACAAATGATGAATTGTCATTAGGTGCAAAATGATGTTACCTTTTATTACAATCGTTAGATGATGGCTCTCAAACAGATCTTGAAAGCTTGAGTTTACTAACTAATGATGATCCGTCAACAATACAGCAATATATGGATGAACTAGAACAACAATGATATTTGCTTAAAAGAAGAACATCATTAACACTTATTGAATAATTTTTATTTCTTATTTTATAACAATGTGATTTTTATGAAAGTCTGCTCGGTTCTTTGTAAACAAAAAGATGATTAAAACAATGTGAGTAAAAGCTACAATACTCATAACCTATTTTTCTGAATTACATGAAGAATTGAGAAGAAAATGAAAACTTTTCTTTTTTTCCCACCTTTGAGAGAGGTATTTTTTTGATCTTGATTATGAAGAAGTAAAAGAAGATCTCGGATTATCTGATGATGAATTACGAGAATGATTGAAAACATTGCAAGAATTTTGACTAATTGATGTTGCAATTGATAAAACAACATGAAAAAGATTTTACAGCATCAACGATGATAATGTTATGAAAGCTTTGTAATTTTTTATTTTTTAATTTTAACTATACATGAAAATACTAGCTAATTCTTCACGATCAATCTTCAACAAATGAATAGCAAGAATGGTATGAACAGACTCAGCAATATTGTTATCTCTCTTGTGTGATCTCTATGACCACTACAGATCTACTGGGTGATTAACACAAGGTAAAAAAAACAAGGATAAGATGTTTTTCTATTGCACGCAGGATACAATAGAACACGAAACAACATTGACTAAAAAACGCAAACAAAAAGCAATAAAGATCTTATCAGATTTGTGATTTATTATTGTTGAAAAACACGGTTTACCATCAAAAAATTATTTTCGAGTAAATGAGGAAAAAATATTGGATGTAGTAAATAAAAATAAGAAAGAAGAAGACGAGAAAAAAGATGATGTAGATTTGGATGCTTCTTATGATACCCAGTGGGCCCCAAATGGTCCCACTAGTGGGCCCCAAATGGTCCCACTAGAGGGTCCAAAAGGTGCCACAAATAATATATATAATAATATATATAATAATAATATAATTATACCTAAAGGTATAATTACAGCAAAAGCTGATTTTTGAACTCAAGAAATTTCAAAAAATGAAAATTTGGAAAATTTAGAAATTTCGCAAAACGAAAATTTAGAAATTTCGCAAAACGAAAATTTTTCCGAAAATTGAAATAAAATTTCAGAAAATGAAAATTTTTCAGAAAATTTAGCTTCAAATTCTTTCTATGAAATTTCGGAAAATGTTAAGTATATAAATACATACTGAAACAGGGATGTCAATATGATTATAGACAAAATTAAAGAAAAGCTAGATTATTTGTGAATTGCTTACGATAAATCAAGGGAACGCATGTTTGCAAAGCACTTACTAACTAGCAAGGATTTTTGAGAATTTTGCAAAAGAGTATGAAAAACAAGGATAGAAGCTTGCTTATCTATTATTGATGCTAGTGTTATGATAAATTATCGGAAATGACCATGTAGTTGACCAATGAAAATATACAAAGAATATGCTGAAGTCTATAACACATTTATGGCAAAACAAAAAAAGATGCGTGAAAATGTTGCTTTTGTGTCATGTGATGAATTGTTATAGCTTTTATTTCATTTTTTTATCAAAATGGAGCAAAATACACAAATAAAAAATTATGAACCTTTTTATATTATAAAACACAAAGATTGAAGAACACGAGAGGTAACAGAACAAGCAGGAAAAAAACTTCAAGAAAAACGAATAACAAGCAACAAAAACTGTGTACTATTAGTATGAGAAACTGCTATCGATTGATATGATGTTTGTGAAATATGAAAACATGTACCTGCAAATGATATTGAGTCCTATATTATGACACTACCCAAACATATAAGAAACAAACTTAAATCATTACAAATATCTTTTAATTCTATCGAACATGTTTCTAATTATGTCCAAGCCATAAATGACTGAAAGATCTAATTTGCAAAACCTTTTTATTTTATTATAATTTTTTCATGATAATACCTGCTAATTTACTCGACGTTGCTTTTAAGCAACACGAATACCTAAATTCTTTTGACAGTGTCACATCTAAGACATTACATCTTGTGAAGTCTTGATATGATTTGTTTGTTAAAATGACTGACTTCGAAACGTGAATGACATTACATTTCGAACTCGAAAGAGACAAGAACGACGAACACGAGATTTTTGACTGCTTGGTAGATGCCCAACTAACCAAATTGATACTATCACAACTAACCAATGATGTGGAAATAACAAGAAACGATAATAAGCTACTTATAAAGTCAAACAACGATACGTTCACTATCAATCTGCCCATACAAGAAAAGATAAACATGGTTATTGATGATTTTTGTAATGATTTGATGTTATCCTACGAAGATCTCATCATATGAACACAACACGTATTAGAAGCAGTACCTATCAAAGATCTTTCACCCCAGTTATGCTGTGTCTCAATAAAACGTACCAACAATGTGTTAGAAATAGTGTGATCTGATTGATACTTCTTGAGTATATATAGGGTTGATAATCAATGACCTGACTTCCAAGCACTTATACCAAGAAGACAAGTAATGGCAATGAAGTATTTCATGCAAATGGACACAAGGTTTTGAACTGACAAAAACAATATAATTTTCTTTGCAGAACGTGAAAAAGAAAAGTTTGCAACGATGCTTATGAAAAGACCATACAACGATTATAATCCTATTGTCAATAAACCATTTGATGTTGTTGCTACACTTAATGACCAAATTATCAAAACCATCATCAAAAAGACAAGACCATTTTGAGAAATGATAACAATGAAAATAGACAACGGATCTGTTACTGTAAGTGTTGCTGATAACAAAAATAAGGTTAGTATAGAAAGTGTAATACAGTGATGATCTTGAAATGCTACAATAACATTCAAAAGAAGTTTTCTACCCAAAATAGTCAAGTATTTTGTATGAGATATTATAATTAAAAAATGCGATAAATTTGTTATGTTTACTAAGCAACATAGTTCTGTAAGTCACATCTTTTTATCAAACTAGTTTTTTATTTTCTTTTCTATATACCATGAAACTTATATGTAATAAAAAATCTCTTAATTTCCAAATTCCAAAACAGGATTGAACAGTATTAGAAACATATAGAGAATACTACGAATTAGAAGTATGAAAAATCTATGAATGAACTGTTAAAGATGATTTCTTTTATGAGATAGAATTATCAAAAGACAATACCTTGTGTTTTCCAAAATCTTGTTTTAACATTGTTGAAAAATAATGATTATACCTCAGGAAGCTAGAGATATGCTTCTACAAAATATCTCACACAGAAAGATAGCTAAGATATTTTGAGTGTGATTATGAACAGTTAGCAGATGGAGAAACAAGTTATGACTATGAAAGAAACAAAAAACAAAAGAGTCTGTGTATGTTGATGAAATAACAACAAGAAAGGAGGAGTGATGATTGCACGAAATAAGACACGAATGAGCAGAGATTATAACTAAGGAGCAATTTCTGAAACATATTCAATTTGATGAAAACAGCTTTGAGATAGTATCTTATCAGTGCAATCTTAGACCAGTAGTTATAAGAGTTTCCTCTAACGAAACA
>CALLMJ010000174.1 GCA_938006875.1 uncultured Bacteroidia bacterium | reverse complement strand
TTTTAAAAGTCTAAAACCTTTTAGAGAGAAAAACGTATAAATTTGTAGTATGGCTAAATATAATATTACGAAGGAAAGGATAAAATATATATTACAGGAACATAAGACTCCTGAGATTAGTGAAGCTACGGAGAAATGGGCAGAAAAAGTTTTAACGGATATAGTATATCAATTACAGGAGGAGGTTAAGGAAAAAGAAGAAAAATTAGCAACAAAAGATGATATCAAATTGGTTTTAGAGCAAATGGCTGAACGTTTTGAGTCCATGCAAAAGCAAATGGATGAACGTTTTGAAATGCTTATTAAAGAAATGAATTTACGTTTTCAGAATGTAGATGTACGTTTTGAAGCTATGCAAAAAGAAACGAATGCTCGTTTTGAAGCTATGCAAAAAGAAAATCAAGCGAGATTTATGGCAATTGATACAAAATTTGAAGCATTAGAAAAAAGACTCAGCACAATAACTTGGTTGATTGGTATTTCAACTACTTCGTTAGCAATTTTAATTGCGATTATGAATTTTTTGAAGCATTAAATTGAGTAAGGATTTAATGATTCAGAGCATGATATAAGCGTGAGTGATGTAAAGGGCACAATTCGATAATACTCATTGACCACGAGATGGTACTACCTTTCAGCGAAGCGACCCGACCTGAAGCGTAAACAAAGTGTGCCCGGTCAAATTTAATTAATTTATTTTCTAATCATTTCTATAAATGAACTTTTTTTTCTGAATTAAATATTAATTTATAAATTTGCGTTTATTTTTGGAAAATGAGCAAAGACATTTTTGGTATAGAGAGAATCCTAAAAACTTCCCAAGGAGAAGTAAAATATTTCAGTTTAAAAGAATTAGAAAAGCAAGGCAAAAAAGTTAGTCATTTGCCTTTTTCCATCAGAGTATTACTAGAAAATGCTTTAAGAAATTACGATGGATTTTCAATTTTAGAGGAACATATTCATACCATTTTGGACTGGAAACCCAAAACGGATGATGTAGATATTCCTTTTATGCCCTCTCGTGTTTTAATGCAAGATTTTACGGGTGTTCCTGCGGTTGTAGATTTAGCATCTTTAAGAGCCGAAGTTGCGAGAAAAGGGAAAGATACCGATAAAATCAACCCTTTAGTTCCGGTAGATTTAGTGATTGATCATTCTGTTCAAGTTTTATATTCTGGTACATCTTATGCATACGAAAAAAACGTTGAAATTGAGTTTGAACAAAACCAAGAGCGTTATCAATTATTGAAATGGGCTCAAAAAGCTTTCCAAAATTTTAGAGCAGTTCCTCCGGGAATGGGTATTTGCCATCAAGTAAACTTAGAATATTTGTGTTCGGTAATTACTAACCGTGATGGATATGCTTTTCCTGATACTTTAGTGGGAACAGATTCTCATACTCCCATGGTAAATGGATTAGGAGTAATTGCTTGGGGAGTAGGTGGTATTGAAGCAGAAGCAGCAATGTTAGGGCAACCCATCGTAATGCAATTACCAGAAGTGATTGGGTTAGAATTAACAGGAAATTTACCAGAAGGTGCTACTGCCACCGATTTAGTTCTAGCCATCACAGAACTATTAAGAAAATATGGTGTGGTAGGAAAATTCGTTGAAGTTTTTGGTAAAGGTTTAGATAATTTATCCGTAACTGACCGTGCTACGATTTCTAATATGTCTCCTGAGTTTGGTTGTACAGTAACTTTCTTCCCTGTGGATAACCAAACGTTAAATTATATGCGTTTGACGGCTCGTTCAAATGATCAAATTGAATTGGTAGAAAAATATGCAAAAGAAAATTTATTCTGGCGAGAAAATGAAGACTTAATTCAATATACCGATAAAATTGTTTTAGATTTATCTACTATTGTTCCTGCTATTTCAGGTCCTAAACGACCACAAGATAGAATTTTATTGACTGATGTTAAACAAACCGTTGCAAAGGTTTTAGAAAGTACTTTTGGAAGGAAATTTATTGAAAAATCTGAAAGAAAAACAGGGGTTGCTGTTGCAGAAAATACTATTAAAACGGTAAATGTAATTGCTGGGGACCAAGAATATACTTTGAGTGATGGGCAAATTGTGTTAGCGGCAATTACTTCATGTACGAACACTTCTAATCCTTCGGTGATGTTGGGAGCTGGTCTGGTAGCGAAAAAAGCGATTGAAAAAGGCTTGAATGTTAAACCATGGGTAAAAACCAGTTTAGCACCCGGTTCAAAAGTAGTTACCACTTATTTAGAAAAATCCGGTTTATTAGAAGATTTGGAAGCATTAAGATTCCATGTGGTAGGGTATGGTTGTACAACTTGTATAGGAAATTCTGGAGATTTATCAGAACCAATCACTAAAGCTATTGTAGAAAATGATTTAAGTGTAGCAGCAGTACTATCTGGAAATCGTAATTTTGAAGCTCGTATTCACCCTAATATCAAAATGAACTTCTTGGCTTCGCCTATGTTAGTGGTTGCTTATGCTATTGCGGGTAGAATGGATATTGATTTGTATAATGAGCCTATTGGTTATGATCCCAATTTAAAACCGGTTTATTTGAAAGATATTTGGCCAACTCCCCAAGAAATTCAAGAGGTTATTCAAAAAGTTTTATCCCCTGAAGACTTCCGTAAAGTTTATAGTACAGTTTTTGAGGGTGATGAAGCATGGAAAAAATTACAAGCACCAGAAGGTAAAATTTTCCAATGGGATACTAAATCTACTTATATTCAAGAAGCTCCTTTCTTTAAAGATATTTCTATGACCGTGAATGAACCTCAAAATATCGTTGGAGCAAAAGTTTTATTAAGTGTTGGTGATTCTATCACTACTGACCATATTTCTCCTGCGGGTAACATTAAAGCAAATTCTCCTGCGGGTCAATATTTAATTCAAAATGGGGTAGACTCAAAAGATTTTAATTCTTATGGTTCAAGAAGGGGCAATCATGAAGTTATGATTAGAGGAACTTTTGCTAATGTACGTTTAAAAAATAAATTGGTAACAAAAGAAGGAGGTTTTACTTTATACGATGGTCAAGAGACTACGATTTATGAAGCTTCAATGAAATACCAACAAGCTGGAGTGCCGTTGATTGTATTAGCTGGAAAAGAATATGGTTCAGGTTCTTCCAGAGACTGGGCGGCTAAAGGCACAAATTTATTAGGAATTAAAGCAGTAATTGCAGAAAGTTATGAAAGAATTCACCGTTCTAATTTAGTTGGAATGGGCGTTTTGCCTTTACAATTTATGGATGGTCAAAATGTGGAAAGTTTAGGGTTAACAGGTCATGAAACTTTTGAAATTCAAGGTATTTCAGAGGGATTAACGGTTAAAAAGGTATTAACAGTTATGGCAACCAGCCCTGATGGCACTTCCAAATCTTTCCAAGCATTAGCCAGATTAGATTCTCCTGCTGAAATTGCTTACTTCAAAAATGGTGGTATTTTGCAATTCGTTTTAAGAAGATTTTTAAGTGCATAATAACTTTTTTTATAAAGTATTTCAAAAAAGCCACGTTTTTATACGTGGTTTTTTATTTTTGAACCGAATTAGACAGCCCCAAATTAATAAATCATTTTAAAAATACATCCAATGCCAGCGTAAATAATGTTTATTCCATTCCAGTGCCGGTAAAGGCATATGAACAGCATCCAAAATAAAAAATAAAATTTTTAGAAACGTTTTTTCAGTTTTGATTTGAGAAAAATGAACATCCGGAGAAAGATACCATTGCCTAAATTCTCTTTGATGAATAATTTTCCAATCTACTTTACCATAACCACCCTCTAAACCTTGTGCACCATATCCTAATGCGACATTTAACCATTTTGGAAATTGTCTATCCTTTGATAAAAAAGAACTGATGTTCCCAACCAACCAGTAAGACTGACCGTTATAATCTTTGAAAATAGAAGTTATTCCTTTACCAAATAAATGAGGGAATTGGTTTGCATAGGGAGTTCTATGGAAAGAAAATTTGAGTTGAATTCTTTGTTCATCAAAAGCCCAAACATTCAAAGCGGCTAATAATGAACCTGAAGCATTGGCAACTAAATCAGAAACAGAGGCTCCCCATTTTTCTGTAAAACCATCAAAAACTTCTAATGGTGCTTGAAAACAAAAACCTGATAAGGCTGTAATAATACCACGAGTTTTTCGGTTATGGCCCGCCCAAATTAAAAATTCGTTTACCATTTTTGATTGTTGATAGGCTGTCCAAGAATGCCCTACTTTGTCCATTTGTTTCCATTCGTGAGAATCATCAAAAAAATGAAACTTGGTTTTGGGTATCCCTGAATACCAAGATAAACCCGTATAAGTATATAACCCTCCCACAATTCCAACGCTAGTTCCAACTACTATCCAAGTTTTTTTTGTACTGGGTATTGTATCTTTCTGCCAAAAGTTTTGACTTATCAACTGGATAGGAATGGGATATAAAAAAATCAAAAACCAATATTTCACTTTGATATTTCTTTGATAAGACTTACTTGGGTGGTTATACTGTCTTTGGTGCTAGAAAAAACAAAGGTTTTTGTGTTTAAGGTATCAATATTTAAGGAAATTTCGGTGTTAGTATTACTTTTTTGAGTGGATAATTTTTGGGTTTTGGGGTCAATTCTCCATTTACCTTTTTCAATATTTCCATTTAAGTTTACTTCATACTCATAGTTTGCATGAAAAATAAAGTAAGAATTTTTTTTTATTTTTTGAATTTCTTCTTGCAAGCGGTCTTGTTCAAATTGAGGTTGGTTTACATTCACTCTATAATCATTGATTAACCATTTTCCTCTAATATTTTTTTCCATTGGATGATCTGAACAACTCAAAAGAAAAAGCAAACAAAACCCTAAAACTCTAAAACTTCGTAGCATTTTTTTGCAAATTTAGAAAAAGTTAATGGTAAAAAGAAATTTTTAAAATTATATGAGTTTTGTAATTGCATGGTATAGCATTTCCATTTCGTCTAAAGTATTATAAACATTGGGAGTTACTCTAACTCCATTAATTCCAGCAAAATCAATTCCTACGGTCCATATTTTATAATCATTGAGTAATTTATCAGCCAAATCTGTAGCATTCATATTTTTAATACCTATAGTTCCTATAGCACAACTTCTATTTTCCTCAACAGGGCTATAAAAAACTAAATTGGGATTTTTTAAATTCCATAATTTTTGATACCAATGTTTTTTTAAAGACTTTAAACGATTTTCTTTATTTTGTATTCCCATTTGATTTAAATAATCAATAGCAAAAGGAATAGTTAGTTGAACAGCAAAAGGCTGAGTTCCTGTATGATTTAATTTTCTAATATCATGATTAGGGTATTCATTATCCCCTAAAAGAGGCCAGATTTTAGAAACATGTTTAGATTTTACATAAAGAAGCCCAGCACCTAAAGGCACGCTTAACCATTTATGTAAACTAGAAGCATAGTAATCACATTCTAAATGCGTGATTTTAAAATCTAAATGGCCGATTGCGTGTGCTCCATCTACGATTACTTCTACATTATGTTCATGTGCCATTTGGCAAATTTTTTTTATGGGTAAAACATGTCCCGTGATATTAATGATATGGCTTACAAGAATTAACTTAGTATTGATATTGATCCTGCTTTTATACAAATTGATAATTTCATCATCAGATTGGGGTTGGAAAGGGATATTGACTTCAACGGGTTTAATTTTGTATCGTTTGGCTAATTGCTGAATCATGGCTATCATAGCTGGATACTCTTGTTTTCCATATAGGATTTCATCACCTGCTTTCCAATCTATACCCGATAAAATGGTATCAATAGATTCAGTAGTATTCCTTGTAATAATTATTTCATCAGCTGAGCATTGTAAATAATCTGATAATTTTTGGATTATTTTTGCTTTGTCATTAGCCATTAATTTTCGTTTATAAAATGTGTGTAAATAATTAACTTTACGAATGTTTTCTAAATAATTTTCTAATATAGGTTGAGGTAACATGCAGTAGTAACCTCCCTCTAAGTTGATAAAATCAGGATTAAGTTGATAATCATTCCGAATTTTATCCCAAAATTCTAAATATAGTTTTTCCTTTGGAACTGAATAGTTTTTTTCTTTATCCATAGCAAAAATTGGTATAGGTAAAAAAGTAATTCCAAGAAAACTTGCTAAACCTTTGATAAATGTCCGTTTATCCATGCAGTAAATTTAAAGAAAAATTTTTAAAAGATATTTGATTTTTTGATTTTTTAATAACTTGCTGCTGCAATTGTTAATACATAAATTTCTTGAACCTCTTTTTCGTTTAATTTTTTACAAGCAGATATTAAAGTTGAACCTGTCGTGATAACGTCATCTACTAATATTACAGTTTGATGAATAGGATTGAGTAAATCAAAAATATTCTCTACATTTTTTTGGCGTTCATCTTTAGTTTTAAAAGTTTGACTTTCTGTATATTGAGTTCTAACAAAATCTTTTTCATTGATACTCAAATTCCAAGAATTCGCTAAGCCTTTTGCAATGTATGTAGCTTGGTTATAACCTCTTTTTTTGAGTTTTTTGGGATGTAAAGGGATAGGTACTAAAACACTATTTTTAGGAAAAGGACATTCACCGATTTGAGTAGCCAAAAATTCTCCTAAAATAATACCTATTTGAGGTTTTTGATTATACTTTAATTGGTGTAATAAAACTTGAAGTTTCCCACCTTTATCAAAACGAAAACCTGAAAATGCCCCTTTTATAGGTGCTAAACCAGCAATTTGGTAATAAATTTTATTATCGTTAGGAAATTTGTAATCATTCAAAAATGCCAAATCCGTTAAACAACTTAAACAAACTTCGTTTTCATTTTTCAGCAGGTTATTTTGGCATGTAATACAAATTCTAGGAAAAACTAAATCCCAAAAATCGTTAAACCAATTCATCATAGTGCAGAATTATTCATATCTTAAAGCTTCTATAGGGTCTAATTGAGCGGCTTTTCTTGCGGGATATAAACCTGAAATTATCCCAACAACAAAACAAATGGCAAAAGATAAAAGAACCCAGTTCCAAGGAATTATAAATTCATTCCCTAAAAAACTTCCTATTAAGTTTCCTATTCCTATTCCCATCAAAGTACCTAAAATACCACCTAATTGACAAATTACAATAGCTTCTATTAAAAATTGTAATAAAATATGGTTTTGAGTGGCACCAAGTGCTTTTCTTAGCCCAATTTCTTTGGTTCTTTCAGTTACAGAAACTAACATAATATTCATTAAACCGATAGAAGCCCCAAACAACGTAATTAAAGCAATAGCAGTAGCGGATAAAGTAAGCAAAGCTAAATTATCCATTAAAGATTCTACAAAAGAATCACTTTTTACAGCAACAAAATTATTCTCATCAATAGGCTTTAATTTACGAATTACTCTAAATAAGCCCGTAGAAACTTGTATCAAATAATCAATTTCTTCGGGATTTTCTACATAAGCATTAATGGTATAAGAACGTTTTGGGTCTATAAAAGATTTTCTCATACTGGTTATAGGGATAATAGCAACTTTATCTCCACTGCCACCAAAGGATGTCCCTCTTTTTTCTAAAATTCCTATTACACGGTAGGGTCTTTTATCTAAGGTAATAATTTTATCTAATGGGTTAATACCGGGAAATATTTTTTCTTGAACGTCAGCACCAATGACTACTACATTTCTACCAAACTCAACATCTTCTTGTGTGATACTTCTACCTTCAGCAATTTTATAACCCTCAACAACCAAAAAATTTTCATCAGTACCTTTAATGGATACATTGTTATTAGTAACAAAATTGAGGTATTTGGCTTTACCTGCTTGGTTTGCAACTGCATTAATATTAGTAGGAATTCCCAGATTTTGAAGTTTTTCCTTCATTTGAGAAGCTTCAAGGAAAGTGATTTCAGGATATTGGATTTTTTTGGCTCTTGCTCCACCAATTCTAAAATTTCCTTGTCGATTTTGAATTTTAAAAGTGTTAGCACCAAGAGTAGTAAAACTACTTGCCATCCAATATTTTATACTATCAATAGAAGTTAAAACTCCTACAATAGCCATAATACCCAGTGCAATAATTAATATAGTAATGCCAGCCCTTAATAAATTAGAACGAATTGAATTTAAAGCTTGCCTGATATTTTCCCAAAACATGTTCAAATTTAATAACAATATGAACTCAAAACCAATAGGAAAAATTCATTCATAATACCTTTTTGACCGATTATCATCATAATAGATATTTTTTTGATAGTTCAACATGAATTCTTTTTAAAAAAGTAAAAGCCACATAAATAACGTGGCTTTTTATGATAATTAAAGGATACCTTAAACTTTATTCTTTAACAAATTTAATACTTTGTGATTGCTTTGGAGATTGTATATTCATAAAATATAACCCAGCGGGTAAGTTTTCTACGTTAATAGAAAATTTATTTCCATTTCCTTGAATATGATTTACAATCTGTCCACTTAAATTCATAATTTTAATATCATAAATTTCTGAATTTGTAGTTTGAATATTGATAAACTGGCTAGCTGGATTGGGATAAATATTCATGATAAATTGAGAAGATTTTTGCTTACTAGAAGCTAAACCTAACCAACTATAAACATGAGGAGCTAAAAAGTTAATGGTAGAATCTAGATAAGTTGAATTACCAACATAAGGTACATGTCCTTGTCCATAAAAAGTTTTCAAAGCACTTTGCACACCAATAGAATCCGCATATTGATGAAGGCTATAAGAACCATCAACGATTAATCCTAATGGTATAGTTTGAAATTTAATTTCAGCAGTACCATAAGGAACCGTAGCATCTTGGTCACCATGAACACTTGCAACAGGAATATCACCAGTTTCAATCCATACTTTTTCTCCAATAGCACCACACAAATTAATTACTCCATGTACTTTTGAGGAGTATCCTGGAGAGGCATCATTTCCTCCTTCTAATCCACCTAGATTTACAATTAAGGAGGAATCTGCTTCTAATTCTAATTGAAACTCTGTAGTAGAATTTAAATAGCCTAGATGTAACGCAGTAATTGCACCCGCAGAAGAACCACCAAAGAATATATGGGTAGTATCAATGTTATACGTAGTAGCATTCGCTCTAAAAAATCTCACAGCACCTTTTCCATCTTGGACAGCTCTAATCACTGAACGTAAAACTATTTGTTGATTAGGAGGAAAACCATCTAAACCTAAACGATATTGAACAGAAGCACAAACAAAACCTCTTTTAGCAAACCTTTTTGCAAAAGGAACAATTTCTGCATTATCTTTTGAACCCGATAGAAAAGAACCTCCGTGCATCCATAAAATCAAAGGACGATTGGTTGCTGTATCATTTGCCGGCATGTAAATATCTAATTTCAAATTTTGTGATTGACCACTTGCATTCGTAGCATTTCCGTAACTTATATCCGTTATAACGGTCAATGAATCAAATATTTCATCTAAATAACGAACTTGAGCATTCGCTTGTAAAACTGATAATAATAAAATTGCTGTAATTATTCGTTGCATTTTTTTAAAATTTGTTCTGCAAAATTAGTAAGTTTTTTTATTCAATTAATAATTTTTTAAAAATTAATGAACTTCAATTGTAGAGGTAGTTGAATTTTTTGGGATAAATTTATAATTTAGAGGGTTACCTTTTGAAAATTATTTCATTAATATTAATAAACACGGCCCTTGCTTCTATAAAAACCGCTCAAAAAGCGGTTTTTCATTTAACAAAAATTTAAGTTTATGAAAGTTTAATAGCAAGAAATAAACTCTATTATAAATTTTTTTTCAGTATTAATGCAACTGCCATGGCTGCAATACCTTCTTTACGACCCACAAATCCCATTTTTTCATTGGTAGTGGCTTTAATAGAAATTTGATTGTGCTCACATTTTAAAATATTAGATATAGCTTTTTGCATTTCAGGAATAAAAGGATTGATTTTTGGTGCTTCTGCAACTACTGTTGCATCTATATTACCTAAAGTAAATCCATTTTCTTGAACTAAACTCCATGTTTTTTCTAATAAAATTAAAGAAGAAATATTTTTCCATTGAGGGTCATAATTAGAAAAATGAAAACCAATATCTCTCAATGCGGCGGCTCCTAATAAAGCATCACATATAGCATGTAAAAGTACATCAGCATCAGAATGCCCATCTAATCCCATTTCATAGGGAATTTGAACACCACCTAAAAATAAAGGTTTATTTTCTATAAAACTATGAACATCGTAACCCATTCCAATTCTTATCATGACAAATCTTTTGTTAATTTTGTGGCAATTTATTGAATGTTTTTTAAATTTATATTATTCGGAGCCTTTTTTTTTCTGTATTCGTGTTTTCTTTTAGGAAAACAAGTACAATTTATTCCGAATTTAATTTTTTATCCTACTTGGAAAACAAAAGATTTAAAAGCATTTAAAAATCTTAATGGCATTTGGAAAACACCTTCTGATGAAATTTATCGTGTTCCATTTGTAGATGATGAAAAAAAAGAACTGATTTTAAGGAAAGAGTTTTTTTTAAAAGAAAACCCTAAAGATACTTTGTATTTGTATTTTGAGGGAATTAGTTGGGAGTCTGAAATTTATTTGAATGGTAAGTTACTTTCTATTTATAATCAACCGTTTTCAGAAATTTTAATTAAAATTCCACCTAAACTTTTTAATATTCAATGGAATTGGATAGAAGTTCAATTAAAAAAATATCCTAATCAAACGGATGAATGGTGGACACCTTCTTGGTTGGGAATTCATAAATCCGTTTTTTTACTTCAAAAAGATTATAAAAAAAAAATTATTCAAAATGCTTATATTCAAACAGACTCTGTTTTGATATATTTTCCTTTTTCTTTAGAATTTAAGTATAACATTTCTGAAAAAGAACTAAAAAGAGATTTTGAGTTTATCCAAAATATGAATGTAAAGGGAATTTATATTCCTTATTATGTAACTCCAAAAATAAAAAGACTTTTGAATGAGTATGGTATTTCTTTAGTTGCAGATTATGAAAATGCAAAATATGTTGCAATTTTTAGAAGCCATACAGAAACCAATGTATATCCTTTTTGGTTTAAAGAAAATAATGAAAAAAGTAGTTTTTTTGGGAACTATGTATTTATCAATAGCACTCAATTATTTAAAATTGTATCAGAGATTTCTAAACCTTTAATTGTTTTTTGGGGATTATTTGTGTTGATATTATTATTGATTTATCGTTTTACTAGTGTAGAAAATTATAAAAATTTATGGGTTTTAATGCCAACAATTCGTCAAATGCAATTATTAACTAATGATTTTCACTTGATTTATGCTATATCTTTAAAATATTTTGCGATTGTAAGGATAATGATTAAGTCGTTAGTAATTAGTTTATTTTTGAACCAACTTCATTCTACTGATAATCTAAAGTTTTTAAATTTTTGGCATAAGAATAATGCAATTTACAATTTTTCTAAGGAGTATGGGGAATCCGTTTTTGGGAGTTTTGTTTGGGTTTTTAGTATATTGTTGATAATAAATATTATAAAAGTAATGATTTGGCAATTTGTGGAATGGGTTTATAATTTAAGGGATTATAGGAATAAAAATTTAATTATAGAGGTTTATGGAGAAATGCCCTTTTTATTTTATTCCTTTTTAGGGTTAATAGCGATGATGCTTGTGGGAGGTTATGTATGGTTAGTAGTTTTTGTTATTTCGTATATTTTTTGTGTTATAAAAAAGCAATACTTTTTAATTATAATCTATAATTTGAATTATAAAATACCTTTGTCTGTAATTTTTTTCTATCTTTGCGCCTTTGAATTATTACCATGGCTACTACTCATCTAATAATATGAAAATAAGAATAGGAACAAGAGGTTCTCAATTGGCATTATGGCAAGCAAATACTGTAAAAAATTTATTAGAAGCACAAGGATTTGAATCAGAATTGGTCATTATTCAAACTTTTGGAGACCAACAAATCCAAAAGCCTTTACACCAGTTAGGAACTCAAGGAATTTTTACAAAAGCTTTAGATGATGCTTTATTAGGAAATCAGATTGATATTGCTGTTCATAGTTGTAAAGATATTCCGGGAGAAATTCATGAAGATTTGATGATTTCTTCGGTATTAAAAAGAGAGGAGCCTCAAGACGTTTTGCTTTCATTAGATGATACAATTCATTTAGAAAATCAATCACAAAAATTTGTAATAGGAACTTCATCTGTAAGAAGAGTTGCATTTATAAAACATTATTTTCATCAACATATTATAAAAGATATTCGTGGTAATTTAGATACACGAATTGAAAAATTAGAAAGTGGAGAATACGATGCTTTAATTTTAGCCTATGCAGGTATAAAAAGAATGGGATTAGAAAAATATATCAAACAAAAGTTATCAAAAGAAGTATTTGTTCCTGCTGTTGGGCAAGGAGCAGTAGCAATAATGATAAGAAAAAATGATGATTACCATTATGAAAAAACACAAAAAATTAATCATGAACAAACATTTTATGAGATTTCTTGTGAAAGAGCTTATTTGAAAGCGATTCAAGGAGGTTGTCAGTTACCTGTATTCGGTTTTGCTAAAATTTTTATGGATTCCATAAGATTATTAGCAGGAGTTGCATCAGTAGATGGGAAAGTAATCATTAAACAAGAACTTACGGATATTGTACAAAATGCACAACAAATTGGAATCAATTTAGGTAATAAAATATTAAATGAAGGAGGAAAAGAACTTATCTATGTATCCAAAAATTAAAAATATATTAATTACTCAATCTGCACCATCGGAAGAAAATTCACCTTATAAAAATATTGAAAAAAAATTTAAGGTAAAGATTGAGTATAAAAGTTTTATTGATATAGAAGGATTAAGTGTTTCCGAATTTCGGAAGCAGAATATACATCCATTAGATTTCACAGCAGTAATTTTAACGAGTAAACATGCTGTGGATAATTATTTCCGTTTATGTAAAGAATTAAGAGTGGAGTTGCCAGCAGATATGAAATATTTCTGTATTTCTAATACAACTGCACAGTATTTGCAGAAATATATTGTTATAAGAAAAAGAAAATTATTTGTTGGTACTAAAACTGCTGAAGATTTAATTGAACTAGTAAAAAAGCATCAGAAAGATAAATACATTTTTCCTTGTAGTGACATGGCAAGAACCGAGTTAACCAAATATATGCATGAAAATGGATATTCTATAAAGGAGGCAATTGTTTATAAAACGGTTTATTCGGATTTATCAGAAATTAAAAATAAAAATTTTGATTTAATTGCTTTTTTTTCACCATCAGCAATAGAGTCATTATTTAAAAATTTCCCTGATTATCAACAGAATAACACCAGAATAGCAGTATTTGGACCCACTACATCTCAAGCTGCAAAAGAAAAAGGATTAAGGGTGGATATAGAAGCCCCACAACCGAATTTACCTTCAATGGCAATGGCAATTGAAAGTTATTTACAGCATTGTGAAAAATAAAAATAAAATTTTTTTTAAATTTATTTGCGTTTGAATAAAAAAAGTTCATAATTTAGCTGTCATTTTATAAATCACCGTAAAGAGTAATGAAAAAAATCGTAATACGAGTAATTATTCTCTTGTCAATGATACCTAAACTGTCTTATTCACAACAAGATCCGCAGTTTAGTATGTACATGTTCAATAGACAGGTTTTAAACCCAGCATATGCAGGATCAAATCCTTTTAGCATAACTACAGCTGGAAGATCTCAATGGGTTGGGATAGATGGTCATCCAAATACTTTCACTGTTAGTGCAAGCGCCCCTGTACAACTTTTAAGAGGAGGTATTGGTGGTTACATAATGGCTGATAAAATTGGACCACTTTCAACTTTAGCCGCAAAATTTGCTTATGCTTTCAAGTTGCCTGTAGGTTCCAATGGAGCTTCTTTACATTTAGGTTTAGAGGGTGGTATTCTCCAAAAGTCTTTAGATGGAACCAATTGGAGACCCGAAATGATGGGAGATCTTACACTATTAAACCAGAATATTTCTTTAACAAAAGGGGATTTATCCACAGGAATTTATTTCACATTGCCTGATGACAAATTCTATGTTGGAGTATCGGGTGCTCACTTACTAGAACCCAAATTAGATGCTTTTACTCAAACAAAAAATTCAAGAGTCAGTAGAGGAATTGGTTTCATGACAGGTTATCGTTTTGATTTGAATGATAGAGTAAGTTTGACTCCTAGTTTTTATGGGAAAATGACAAAAAACCAAATGCAAATGGATTTTAATGCTAATGTAGATATTAAACCTATGGTATTTGGTGTATCTTATAGATTAAGAGATTCATTTATTGGAATCGTTGGTTTCCATGTAACAGAATCTTTATTTACTGCGTATTCTTATGATTATACTGTATCAGGCTTAGGAGCAGGTACAAGTGGTTCTCATGAGTTAGTTTTAACGTACACGTTCCCATCAGTTGTAAAATACTATCCACCTGATTTAGGTACACGTGATAAACGTAGATTCCGTTAATTGAATTAGTTACAAGAAAATTTAAAGAGATTAGTAATTTGTATTTATTTGTTTTCTATATTTGTAAAAATTTTTAACAATCATAATAAGTAAATTCTTTCAGAAGATATGAGAAGAATAATAGTAGCTTTTGCGTTGATTTCCTATGTTTTATCTGGTTGCGGCATGTTCGGTGACAAAACTGGTAAAGGAGGAGAGTTAACTGGTGTAACCAATCGCCCTAAGTGGGATCAGCCTAATCCATATGGTATGGTATTAATCCCACCTGGAAGTTTTCACATGGGTCAAAATGACCAAGATGTGAATAGTTCTCAAATAGCCCATAATAGACAAGTAACCATTAGTGCTTTCTATATGGACGATACCGAAATTTCAAACAACGAATACAGACAATTCGTTGACTACATGTTGACAGGTCAAGCTGCATCTGAGAATGTAAATGATCCTGCTGGTAATGGTTTAACTGTTGAAGATTCTATGATCAAGTTTTTAAAACAGTATTATGATTATACTGTATCTGCTCAAGATCTTCAAAAATTGATTTATCCTGATACCTTAGTATGGATAAGAGATTTTACTTATTCATACAATGAACCTTTAACTGAAAATTATTATTGGCACCCAGCTTTTGATAATTATCCTGTTGTTGGTGTAAATTGGTATGGTGCTCAAGCATTTTGTATTTGGAGAACTATCCGTTATAATAATTATAGAGATTCTCAAAAAAGACCAAAACTTCCTAGATTTAGACTTCCAACAGAAGCTGAATGGGAGTATGCAGCCAGAGGTGGTTTTGAACACAAAATCTATCCTTGGGAAGGTCCATACATCAGAAATACAAAAGGTTGTTTCTTAGCAAACTTCAAACCAGGAAGAGGTGATTATATTGCAGATAATTTTGAATATACATGCCCAATCAAATCATATTGGCCAAATGACTATGGTTTATATTGTATGCCTGGTAATGTAGCAGAATGGTGTGAAGATGATTTTGAAGAAACTGGTTATTCTTATGCTCATGATTTGAATCCTATATATAGAGATCCAAAACATTTAGAAAGAAGAAGAGTAATCAGAGGTGGTTCTTGGAAAGACGTTGCTTATTTCCTTTCTGTTGGAACAAGAACTTATGAATATGCAGATACTACGAAATCGTTCATTGGTTTCAGATGTGTAGTAACATTATTAGGTAGATCTGGTGCTGCAAAACTTTAAAATTTAAAAAAATTATTAACTATTAAAAATTTATAAATAGAAATCATATGTCAATATTAGTTGAAAGAAAGAAAACATCTTCGTTTTTCTATTCAGATGGATTCAGAAAAGGTACTGCGTTACTTTATGGTTTAGGTGCTTCTATTGTAATTTTGGGTGCATTATTTAAAATTTTGCACTGGCCTTTTGCGAATGAAATGCTTATTGTTGGTATGGGTACAGAGGCATTAATTTTCTTTGTCTCTGCATTTGAACCAATACCCGATTTAGATGTACATTATGAATGGGAAAAAGTTTATCCTGCTTTAGCGAGTGAGGAAGCTGCTCATGATGATCTTAATCTTGAAAATCAAGTAGTTAAGGTTTCTCCAATTAATGCTCAACCAGTTGAAAATCTTAATAAAAGCATGGAGGCAATAAACAAATCCTTTACACCGGATTTATTTGAATCGTTATCCTTATCTATAAAAGGTTTAAGTTCAAATGTATCTAACTTAAGTGAAATTGCGGATGTTGCCAAATCATCCAAAGATTATTCTGATAGATTAAAAGCAGCATCTGAGAAAATTGATGAAATGAATAAGAGTTATTCTATTACT
>CALLMJ010000173.1 GCA_938006875.1 uncultured Bacteroidia bacterium | reverse complement strand
TGAACAATACGTCTCAAAAAATAACATAGATGAACAAGGTAAACCTTTACCAATTGTAACCATTTATATTCTCGGTCATTATTTGGAAGAGTATCAGGAATATCCCATTATACGTGTCAAAAGACAAATATTAGAACATGGCACGAGTAAAGTATTGGAAAGCGGCAAAAGTAGATTTATAGAATCCTTAACTCATGATTGCATCATCATTCAAATACCTTCCTTAAAAAAGAAACAAAACAAAACCGACGAATTAGAAAAGTTAATGGATATTTTTGATTTAGCAAAACGCCATCAGATAGAATACGATGAAAAAGGGTTATCCAAGGAATATTTTCCGTTATTGAGGAGGTTAAGGAAAGCGATAGAAGAAGAGGAAGTAAAAGGCATCATGGACGTAGAAGACGAAATTATAGAATCTTTCAAACAAAAAGAAACAGAGATTGAAAAGGCGTTGGAAATCGCAGAACAAGAAAGAAAACGGGCAGAAGAAGAAAAAAAACGAGCGGAAGAAAATCGTTCAAAACTATTATTAACTGCGATTTTTTTAAAATCTCAGAATTATGATATTCAAACGATAGTCAATATTACAGGTTTGTCTGAACAGGAAATTAAAGATTTATAATTTTAATTGCCAGATTGACACACTTAAAAGATTAGAAAAGCATTAATTTTCTTATTTATTTACTATTTTAAACTTATCAAAATCCGAAAAAGATAAGGAAATCCCAGAATCATGTTTTAAAATTAAACGTTATGCTTTTTCGCTAATAATGATAAATTTTTGGAGTCCTTAACAATAGTGTTTGAAAGAACTCCTAATTCTTTGATTTCTAATTCAATTACATCTCTTTCTTTAAGCCAGTAAGGTTTATAATCAGGGTTTTCTAATTTAGCAGTACCGTTAATTTCCAATAAACAACCCGTTCCAACGGTACCCGAACCTATCACATCAGTAGGAAAAACAGTAACACCGTAAGAAATCCTTTCAATGATTTCTGCAAAAGTCCAATCCATATCAGATAAATAACCAAATGAAACTTGTTTTCCATTGATACTGGCTTTCATTTCTAATTTAAATTGTTCACCAATATGACCAGATTTTGTAGGAACTTGATATTTCATAAGTTCATCACGAGTAACTAACATGGGACCAATAGATGTAGCAAAATCTTTGCCTTTGGCAGGACCCAAAGAAAGTTTCATTTCTTCCATTTGTAAGACTCTTGCAGACCAGTCATTCATGATGGTGTAACCAAAGATGTACTCATCAGCATTTTTAGCATCAATATTTCTACCTTTTCTCCCAAGAATAACGGCTGCTTCTAATTCAAAATCTAACTGTTGAAGATGATCATCCATAACTGTAACTGGACCCGGACCCGTGATGGCTAGATGGTTTGTGTAATAGAAAATAGGGAATTGGTCAAATTCTGGAATCATTTCTACACCTCTATTTCTTCTCGCTGTTTGAACATGTTGCCTAAACGCATAAGCATCTCTGCAAGAAGTAGGACGCATAACTGGGGCCAATAAAGAAACCTCATCATAATTTTTAGCACTCTCTACATAAGAACCCGATTTAAACTTTTTATCAATATCACGAGCAATTTTTTCAAATTCATCTAAATGATGTAAAAAGTCTTCCATTTTATCCGGAAAAACATTGCCTTCCCACTGAGCGGCTTGGGTTAGGTTTAAAATTTTTCCTTCATGGTAAAGACCTATATATTTTATGGGTGGTTGCGAACAATAAATTAATTTCATATGATTTTAATGAATGACAAAATTACATTTTTATTTTTCTATTTACAAAAAAGGTTATTCATTTTTGGGTTCTTCAACGGGATTTGTATTTTCGGAAGGATTAGTAGTTCCTTTATCTTTTTTCTTTTTATCTTTATCTTTTGGCTCCTTATCCTTTTTCTTCTTATCCTTATCATCGGAAGGAAAAGTAATATTATTGGGGTTATTTTGAGGTTTGTTAAGATTGTCTAAATCACTATTGGGGTTATTTTGAGGTTTATTGAGATTATCTAAATCATTGTTAGGAGTATTTTGAGGTTCTTCCTCTTTTTTCTCTTCTGGCTTTTTTTCATCGGGTTTTTGTTCATTATTTTGAGGATTAACAGGAGTTTGTTCTTCTTTTTTCTCTTCTTCCTCTTCATTTTTGGGAGTATCAGGAATAGGGTTATCAGAACCTTCTTTGGTTAATAAATAACGAGAAAAGAGTTTTAAGAAGAGATCTTTATTTTCTTCATCACAGGGAGCTAATTGGAATTCATGCTTGGTAGGATCCAATTTCTTTTTATTTTGTTTATTTAAAGCTTCTTTGATGGCATTATTATAAGCAGTTGTGGAAGCAGTGGTTTTAAGAATATTTCCCGCAAAATGATAGTAAAGCCATGTATCATCATCAATATTGAGGTAAATACGGAGGGTATCGGGTTTTTGCATTTTTCCATCGGGATTGGTAGTTCCAATTACATAATCCATTTTACAATTCACCATTTTATTTATGGGTTGTCCGTTAATGGATACTACACCAATAGGTCCATCATGGTAAAAGGCTTTGTATTGGTCAATCCATTTCCATTTTACATTACAGAAGAATAATAAATCTTCCATATTTTTACCAATTTTTACTTGATTTCTAATATTAGTAATAGTTTCCAATGATTGAACTAATTTGTTAATATTGGGCTCTAAAGTATCCGTAGAATCAATAAATTCCGCTAAATTTTCTTGGATTAATCTTTTATCGTATTCAATATCAGGATTATCAGCAGTATAAGAGAAAAATTTAGTTGCCATAATAGAAGAAGCATTTTTAGGGATAATACTAAAATTCACAGTCATTGCATGATTGGTACGAATAGTTTGTTTACTTATATCATGAACAAATTCTCCTGCAATTCTGATTTTTGCAGTGTTAGGATACATTAAATAATTCAAATTAATCAAACCACGAGTAGTGATGATGTTTAAACTATCGTTATAAATTACTACATTTCCTCTATACTGTTTACCTTCAATTTTATTTTTAGGACCAATTTTAAATTCTCCTGAATTTCTTTCCACACTTAACCCACCTTTAGCCAAACAAACATCGGTATCCTTTTTCTGGTCTCTTCTTTCTTGTAAGAAATTAGAATAAAATACTCTACGATAAGGTATAAAATGCAATCCAACGGTAAGTTCTTTTTTGGTTTTTTTGCTGATAGTAATGCTTTTATCAATAGGAATAAAAATGGTATCAGGGTTTACAACTTGATTAAAGGGTATCCAAGCATCTTTTAAAGCGGGATTTCTGGAATTAATTTTAACTTCTCCATTAAAACGCATAAATTTCTGATTAGCAGTAAATATTACAGAATCTCTGAAGAATACTCTATCGGTTATAAAGAATTTTTGGGATTCAGAAATCATAGCATAACCTTTTGATACTGTGTCTCTTTCAGAAGCTGAAATATCAATAAATTGAATATTTTGAGAATAAATTGGATATTTATATTTTGTACCAGAACTGTAATCTAAACGGCTTAAGATTTTTATATCGGCATCAAAAAGATTATGAAACCTGTCAGTTCTGTTGGCAATATATTTTGCATCATTTAAAGTTTTAATACTACCACCATCTTGAATTTGTACTTTCCCACTATCTGGATAAATCACTATATCAGCAACTAAAATAGAGTCAACGCCGTCAATTTGGAGTATTTTTTCGTTGTTGTTGTAATGAACTTTATTAGCGATAAAGTTAAGCTGCTTCATTTTAGGGTCAGTAGCTTCAAAATAATTATTAGCTCCATAAGATGATTTTGCTTCAATATCAATATCACCGGTTTTTTTGTTGTAGTGTCCAGAACCTAGTGAAGTTTTAAATTTATTGTTGGTAAATTCAATATAAGGATAGCCATTTCTATTGGCTTCAAAATAAACGGTATCATTTTTTAAATCATAAACCACCTTAACACTATCAGCTTTTAAATGGACTATACTTTTATTTTGAGGATCGTTAATTTGGAAGCTACCCGCAGGAGTTTCAAAAGCGTATTGCCCGAGGTCAACATCTTGGGTTTCTAAAGAAATTTCATCAATGGTTAAAATTCCATCTCCACGCACTCCTTTGGGAGTTACTTTAATTTTTCCGCTAAAAGAGGCTTTACCATCATAAAAAGTAAAGGGTTCATCTAAACTTTGTAAAACCAATTCATCTTTTTTGGTATACCATTTATAAAGTAATTTTTTGCCTTTAATATCGGGATATTTGGCGTTTTGATAGGCACCTTGTTTTAATTCAAAGGTTTTGGTTACAGCCATAACTGAATCAAAATGGAACATAAAAGTATCTGAAGTAGCAGTAGTTGCTAAATAATCCATTTGACCTTTTCCATGGAAACCATTTTGGTCTAATTCAATTTCATTATAAAATCTACCTTTATTTTCATAAACAGGAACACCTTCTTCACTAGTATAATGAACTACACCATAAGAATTATCATTAACAGGTTGTAATGTATCACGAAATTCAGGCATAATTTCACTACAATTAACCGTACCTGCAAATTCTAATCCTGTCATATCAAAAGTTTCTAAGCTATCAATAACAAAAGGGTCTATGGTAAATTTCATTTTGTCTTTTTTATAGACACCACCTTGGATATGTTTTTCATCCCAATAAACGTAAGAATCAGAATAACAATCAAACACAGGGTATTCCGGTCTAGGTTTTCTAGAGTTTTTATTGGTAGGTCTATTAATATAAATTGCACCATTAACCCCTTGAATTTTAAGTTTTTCAAGAGCTTGAGTAAGTTTAGGATTAGCTTTAGGATTAAAACGGGGGTCTCTTCTAGGATAAAATTTTAGAGAATCTAATGAATCGCAATAGATTTTATGATTTTCATATTGATAATCAAAACGTTTTGTACCTGTACCCCATAAATTCGTTTTGCCAGCTAATACCAACCCCCCAAATTGTATATTACGATTTTTATTAACATAAATATCTCCCTCATTCACAAAATCAGGATTGGCTAAATCAAAATCTGTAAGGGCTTTTTTAAATCCTTCTTTTTGAGGATAAACCTTAACATACTGAGAATCACTTAAATAAAAGAAGTTTACTCCGTGCATGTTAATGGTTAAATTATTTACATTTAAAGAACCATGATAACCATCTTTAACCTTAGAAACAATTTGGATTATATCATAATCTTTAGTATTTCTTAAAGCTTTTGCCCACCTTGCTAGTTTTGCTTTAAGAATGATGTAGGCTGTATCTTCATTGGGATAAAATAATTCTAAAAAGCCTGCACCTTCCAAATTAGACAAAACATCAATAAATAGTTTTCTTTGTTTAGACGCTTCAAACCAACCTTTGGGTTCTAATACCTTTTTTTGTTGTTCATAGCTCATGACTTTATCAAAGCGATTGCGTCTGAGTTTTTCATATTCTTGTCTTGAAATATTTTTACCGACCGTATCCGCCCAAACTAAAAAGTTATTTAAATAAATTTTAGGAATAAACTTATTATTTTTTTTGTCTAATTGGTCTTTAAGTTTTTTTTGTCTTTCTAAAGAATCTCTTTTAGCTTTTTCTTCTTCTCTTTTTTTGATTTCTTCATCGGTAAGGTCTTCATCAGAGCCAAAAAAATCATCGGAATTTTCAGTTTCATTAGGATTAGGGGTGTAAGTATCAAAAAATTCATCATCATCGTCTACACCACTTGGAGAATAGGCATCTGCTACTTTTTGTGGGTTAATATCTTCTACTTTACCATAATTTAGTACTTCACGGTAATATTTGTAAAGCATGGGAATGGGGTTAAATCGGAGAAGGTCTTGGAATTGTGTAAGTTGTTGGTATAAGAAAAAGTCATAAGATTCAACGGCAGCAGGTTTATTTTGTTTATCTACAAAAGCTGTAAAATTCATAATATCATCTTTAGGGTTCCATTTAATAGCATCTACCCATAGCCCCATTCTATGGTAAGAACTAGTCAAAGGTTGCCAAGAATATTTATTTTTTACATCTTTTTTGATGGTCATATCGCCAGTAGAAACATCATAAATTAAATCCATACATGGGTGAGTGATGGAGTCATTCCCAACGTACAAAGTAATATGAGCATTTTTAGTAGTTAGAAAGGTATCATTTAAAGCGGTTTCATTAGACTGAAGCAAAAGTACTTTTTTTCCTTCACGGTTTTTGATGGTTAATGTAGCCCATTCTTGGTCTGTTTTAGAACCAATTCTAGTAATACCTCTTAAAGAAAAACCACCACTATAATCAACGTTTTTGGTAATATCCGGAATTTTTATCCCTCCTTCAATACTACGAAAATAAGGATACTTAGCATGATTAGGATTTTCATAATGAATAAAATGTTCATGTAAAGTGCCTATCAAAGGTTTAGAGAATAAGGTCGTATAATAAAATGTTACACTATCCGCTTTAAAGTGCTGTAAATTTAAAGGAATTTTAATTTTTTTTATATCTGCATAAACAGCACCCGCAGGTAAAACAGGAATACCATCTTTTTTTAGCCTCGTCCAATCATATCTTCCTCCCTCTCCATAAAATGTTTTAGTTACTAAATCTAGGATTCCTTTTGTATTTTGAATGATACCAGTATCGGTTTTAGATGCATACATTAAATCTGTTTTTGAAAATTCTAAAACAGGAGTTTCATCATATTCTTCAGTTTTTTCATTATAAATAGGTTTTATCGTTAATCTAGGTTCTAACTTAGAAAATTTCCAATAAAATTGCGATGTTTGGTAAGCAATACCTTCTCTTACATACTTTCCAATATAACTATAAAAATTTCTTAATTCATTAACTTCTAATTTATCAATACATTTATCAGAAACTTGTAAAAATTCTTGAATATTGATTTTAATTTTAGTTTCAACTTCTCTGCAACGCAAGAGTGTTCTTAAATAAACCATCACATCAGGGTAGGTCATAAACCCTTTTTTTACTAAACGATTAATTTGGTCAATTGCCATTTGTTTGTCGGTAGTAGTAAGCCCTCCTACTGTCCATTTTTCGGAAAAAGTTTTTAAAAATTCATCGCTATCTTCTTTTTTATATCTTTCTAAACGTTTTTTAACTTCGTCTTCAAAATCAATAGGATTGGTAGGGAATGTCTGTGCGCGTAAATTGAATAACGAAAAAATAGTTATCAAATAAATACAAGTTATTGACAGTTGGTACTTCATGCTTCTTTATTACCTCAAAATTACAAATTTTTTATTTTATTCAAATTAAACTATTGATTTTTTTAATTTTGGAATATAGCCTTTTCTTATAGCATTCGTTGATTAAAGTTTGTAATAAATCTAAAAAGTAATTTTCGCTAACTGATATATGAAAAAAAGCAGGTTTTAACCTGCTTTTTTATTGAAATTAATTCATTTTTTTTCCTCAAAAACAGTTTCTTTTCCATCAATTATTAAGGTTATTTGAGTTTTAGGATTGTTATCTTGGTAAGCGTGTCCTATAATATCTACTTTTTTTCCATCAGGTAAAACTCCTTTAAAATAAGAAGCATCAGGATATTTAGGGTGGTTTTCAGTAGTTACATCAGGAACTTTAATTTCTTTTGGAGTTTCTTGACTATTTGGAGCGTAAAAAAATGGCAAAAAAACAGGACCGGCTGAAGTGGTTAATACTGCTCCGTCTTTTGAATAGCAGATAGTTTCTCTGTTAAAAGTAAAATCTTTACCATTTCTGTACATTACTGCAACCATTCCAAAATCCTTTGTAAATTCTAATTTTTCATTAGTTTTAGGGTTTTCAGCGAATACTCTATCATTGGAAATGTTAGATATCTTTAAATCAATGGCTTCATTAGAACCTTTATCCATAAATTTTAAGACCGTAGGATTAAAAGTTTGATTATCCAATTTAACAAAGACTTTCATTACACCCTCATTAGTTCGATAAACAAATTCATCCAATTTTTCTTCATTCTGTGCTGTTTTATCGTTGGTTACCGTTTCAGCATTTTTTTGATTTTCTGATTCTTTAGAAGTCTCTGTTTTTGTATTTTTACAACCAAAATTAACCAATAAGACTGCGAATAAAACTAATACTTTTTTCATAAAATTTATATTTTTGTTTTAAATTATATTTTAATTGAAATAACAATGCCTATTTACTAATTATATTTCTATAAATACTGTCTCTTTCCCTTCTATTATTAAAGTTATTTGATTTTTAGGATTGTTATCTTGATAATAGTGTCCTATAATATCTACTTTTTTTCCATTAGGTAAAACTCCTTTAAAATAAGAAGCATTAGGATATTTAGGGTGGTTTTGGCTATTTAATTCTAAAACTTTAATTTGTTTTGGAGTTTCAAGAATATTTGGAGCGTAAAAAAATGGTATAAAGGTAGGATAACCAGAGGTAGTAAGCATTTCACCTTGTTGCGAGTAGCAGGTATATTCTTTATAAAAAATATATTTTTTATTATCTCTAAACATTGTTATTATAGCACTGAATTCATTTAAGAATTCTAATTTTTCGTTGGTTGCAGGATTTTCTGCTTTAAATGTTGACGCATCTGAATTGGAGATTTTTAATTCAACTATTTCATTGGTACCTTTGTCTTTAAATTTTATGGTATTAGGTATAATAGGAGTTGGATTCATAAAAGTACGTTCAAATGATTGCGATTCTGATTTGATAAAAATCTTCATAACCCCCTCATTATCGCGGTAAGTAAATTCTACAAATTCATCTTTATTTTGTGAATTTTCATATTCACTATCGGTTGTCTCTGTTTTTGTATTTTTACAACCAAAAATGAATATTAAACTAATTAATATAAAAAAATTTTTTTGCATGTTTAATTTTTAGCAAAGTTAAAAAAATTACTAAATAAAAATAATCTGTATCTAAATTATTTTCTTGGAGTTTGTACGATAAACGATACGGGGATAATGATACAGTCATTAGATATTTATAAAATTATTGATGATTACGGATGGTTAAGGTTTTTAGAAGTTAATAATTTCTTGCTAATTCAAAGGTTTCCTAAAATAAAAAAAAACGGTTGCATTAAAAAAATTAAAGCAACCGCACAACTTGAACTCAAAATTTATTTTGATTACTTCATTAAATTGGATAACTCAAAAGTTTTACCAGATACCGAAGAAGTAACTTTTAATAATTCTTTTCCTTTAAGACCTCTATCTGCTAAATATAAAATACCTCCTTCTTCAATACAAAATTCATTGGTAGTTAAGTTGTTAATAGAAGTAGTACCAGAACCCGTATGAAGGGTTTGTGATTTTCCTGTATCATTTTTAATTTTGAAACAGATTTTTCCCAAAACTACGTTTTCTTGTTTGGAAACAGGCTGGAAAGCTACTAATGCTGTTCCCGCTAAAAGCATTGCACTCAATACGATTTTTTTCATGTCTAATTTATTTTAATGGTTGAATAAAAACACTTAATTTTACGTATCAATTTTAAAAAAGTTACATAAAATCTGAAAAAAATGTTAAATGATATAAGAACAATTGATAGTCAAGAGCTTAAATTTTTTTTAGAAAGTATAGGAGAGAAATCCTTTCGTTTAGAACAAATTCATGAATGGATTTGGAAGAAACAAGCTAATTCTTTTGAGGATATGTCTAATCTTTCAAAAAATTTAAGACAAAAACTCTCTGAGAATTTTAGTATTCAAAAAATACGAATTAAAACACAACAAAAAAGTTCTGATGGCACCATCAAATATGGTTTTGAATTATCTGATGGAAACATCATAGAAGGAGTTTTAATTCCTACTCCAAAACGCATGACTGCTTGTATTTCTTCACAAGTGGGTTGTTCTTTAACTTGTAAATTTTGTGCTACGGGTTATATGAAGCTTAAAAGGAATTTATTGCCTCATGAAATCTATGAACAAGTTGAAATTATGAAAAATCAAGCTATTGAAAATTATGGAATCCCTCTAACCAATATCGTTTTTATGGGTATGGGTGAACCTTTATTAAACTACAAAAATGTTTTATCTGCTATTGAAAAAATTACATCTCCCAAAGGAATGGAAATGTCAGCAAAAAGAATCACCGTTTCTACGGCTGGAATTGCTAAAATGATAAAAAAATTAGCCGATGACCAAGTAAAATTTGAACTCGCTTTGTCTTTACATGCGGCTAACGATGAAAAACGAAATACCATTATGCCCATAAATGAAACCAATTCTCTTGTAAACTTAAAAGAAGCTTTGCTATATTTTTATCAAAAAACTAAAAATCAAATTACATTGGAATATATTGTTTTTCAAGATATTAATGATAGTTTACAAGATGCAAAAGAGCTTTACCAATTTGCAAAATCGTTTCCTTGTAAAATCAATATTATTGAATATAACCCTATTTCCGAGGCTCAATTTGTTAATACGACAATAGATAAGTTAGAAATGTTTAAAAAATTTTTAGAAGATAAACGAATGATTGTAAATGTTAGAAGAAGTAGGGGTAAAGATATTGATGCAGCGTGTGGACAGTTAGCTATTAAAGAAAAATAAAAAGTTCAGCTTTTGACTATGCGTGAGGGATGCGAAGGGTTTTGCACTGTCTTTTGATACTGAATTTGTCGAAACGTAGCCAGCCCGACTGAGTGAAGCGAAAGGGGCATGCCCATTTAATTTCAAAACCTATTGATATGCTAAAAAATAAAATCGCAAAAGATAAATTCTATTTTGAAAAGGCTTTCCAAGAAAATTTGCCTTATAAACCTCTATTTGTGAAGCTAAAATTGACATGGAACTGCAATTTAAGGTGCCAAATGTGTAATCATTGGAGAGAAAGAGTAAGTGATATGCCAGTAGAGTTTTTTCAAAATATAGTTTCTGAATTAGCAGAATTAGGTTGTAAGCGTATCCATCTTTCTGGTGGTGAACCTTTGCTTTATCCTCAAATTTTTGAACTTATTGAACATATTCGTAAAAAAAATATTAAACTTACTATGACTACCAACGGTACACTTATCAATGAAAAAATTGCTCAAAAAATTGGTGATTTACAAGTTTCCAATATCAATATTTCATTGGATAGTCCATTGGCAAATATTCATAATGAAGTGAGAGGATTAAAAAATGCATTTCGTCGTACATTAAGAGGAATAGAATTACTCAAAAAATACCATCAAGCCAAACTACAAATCAATATGGTGGTTAATCCGTTGAATTATACTTCAGTTTCTGAGATTCCTGATTTAGCTTATAATATGGGTGCACATAATATTTGTTTAATTCCTGTAAAAATTAGAACCCAAGAAATACAACATTTTCATTTAGAAGAGCTTATAGAATATAATGAAAAAATTGCTCCTTTTGCTTATGCAAAAAGTTTAATGTATAATTTAGTAAAAAGTCAGAAGCAAATTTATATCTTTGGTGAAACCTTTTCAGAACTACAAGAAAGTTGTAAAGGAAATTATGCGCAAGGTTACTATGATACGCATCCTTGCATGGCTTTATGGACACATGCTTTGATTGACCATGAGGGGCGGGTAAGTGCTTGTTGTTACACTGTAAATAACCCAACTATCGGAGATTTAAAAATCCATTCTTTTTATGAAATTTGGATGAGTGAAAATTATCAAAAGTTAAGAAATCAATTTAAAGCACCTTTGGAAGATTGTAAAGGTTGTACGATGTTTATACATAAAAATGAAAAAGTGTTAGAGACTTTAAGAAAATAACCAATTATTGAACATCAGGATTGTTCAGCCATTGATTGTTTCTATAAAACCAGACCACAAAAAATAGAAATCCGACTAAGCTAAATGCAAAAATTATATAAAACCAATTGGGAAAATGATGATAGTACATAACGTTTAAGTTAATTAAAACTAAGAATAACCTTAAATATTCCGCATTAGAAACCCATTTTTTATTTTCAAAAATTCCGCCAAAGATAACTCCTGTAAGTAGAATAAGAAAAGCATTTGTAATTTTAAAGTACATACTCAGTTCTTGAAAATACCACGTAAAAGCACAAAGTGCAATAACTCCTAAACTAAACTGAACCAGAATATAGTTTTGAAAAGCCTTCGGAAACTTAGTATCAAAAATGGATTTTTTTAAATCCACAGAATATTCAGGAGTAGAATTAGTAATGGGGTCCCAACCAGGTTTAGCAAAAAAAACTTTCATTTTAAGCCATAAATTTGGGGCTATCTTAATTTTCTCCCACATATCTTGATAATAATGCCAATTTGCCCATGCGGGATTCCAACTTTCAATATTTTGAGTAATTCCGTACTTTACTTCTTCTTGTTCAAGTTCAAAAGTTCCAAATAGTCTATCCCAAATAATGAGGACTCCTCCATGGTTTTTGTCAATATACTGAGGATTTACTCCATGATGAACACGATGATGAGAAGGAGTATTTATCCAAAATTCTATCCATGGATGTAATTTCCCAATGGCTTTGGTATGAATCCAAAATTGGTATAATGTATGAACGGAAGCTGCTAAAATAAAGGTTTGAGGGTCAAAACCTAATAAAGGTATAGGTAAAAAAATGAAAAATGCTATCAAATTATGAATCCATGATTGTCTTAACGCAACTGTTAAATTATATTCTTCAGAAGAATGGTGAACTACATGAGCTCCCCATAAAAAATTTACTTCATGAGACCATCGGTGTGCCCAATAAAATAAAAAATCAAAAAGCAATAGGCATAATAAAAAGTTATACCAAGTGTTTTCTAAAACAAAAAATGCAAAATTGCTAGTTGTATAAGCATAAGACCATAATAAAACAGCTTTGATAAACAAGCTAAATACTTGGTTACCAACTCCAATGTTCAAATTGGTTATGGCATCATTCAAACGATACCATTTTTGGTTTTGCTTTTTTTGAAACCAAAGTTCTATTAATATTGCTATTAAAAAAAATGGAATTGCTAATAAAATAGGCAAATTAGGGTCCATAATTTTTTTTAGCAAAGATAAATTTAAAATTTTATATTTTCAAAAAAAAAATGAAAAAAATTTTAAAGTTTGAAAATAAAGTTTGCTATTTTTGCATAATAAAGCTATTTAAAATATTGATGTGCACAGAAGTATAGCCTCCAAAAATATAAAAAAAATGCAGTTTTTTTGCTTAATCAATGACTTCTTTTTTATCGTAAGGCTGACATAAAGTTTTAATTGAGATATGATTCATAATTATTCCCATTCAATCGTTGCAGGTGGTTTGGAAGAAATATCGTAAACCACTCGGTTAATTCCTTTTACTTGATTAATGATTTGATTAGAAATTTGAGCTAAAATGTCAAAAGGAATAGGAACCCAATCAGCAGTCATACCATCAGAACTGGTTACTGCTCTTAATGCAACCACTTTTTCGTAAGTTCTTTCATCTCCCATAACTCCAACACTTTGAGCATTCAATAAAATTGCACCAGCTTGCCAGATTTTATCATACCAGCCTGTTTGTTTTAATATATCAATATAAATGGCGTCCGCTTCTTGTAATAATTTTACTTTTTCTTCGGTAATATTCCCTAAAATTCTGATGGCTAAACCTGGACCTGGGAAAGGATGTCTATTCAGAATATTATTCGGCAGACCTAATTCGGCTCCAATTTTACGTACTTCATCTTTAAACAACATCTTCAAAGGCTCCACTATTTTTAAATGCATTTTTTCCGGTAAACCTCCTACATTATGATGAGATTTAATGGTAACCGAAGGTCCATTTACGCTTACACTTTCTATGACATCTGGGTAGATAGTGCCTTGTGCTAACCATTGAACATTTTCAATTTTTTTAGCTTCTTGTTCAAAAACTTCTATAAAAACTCTACCAATAATTTTTCGTTTTTGTTCAGGGTCTGAAATTCCTTTAAGTTCTTGGTAAAATTTTGTTTTAGCATCAATACCAATAACATTCAAACCTAAATGTTGATAAGAATTTAAAACATCTTGAAATTCATTTTTTCGTAGTAAACCGTTATCAATAAAGATACAATATAAATTTTTGCCGATAGCTTTATGAAGCAATAAAGCCGCTACACTGGAATCTACACCACCTGATAAACCTAAAACTACCTTATCATTTTGTAATTGATTTTGGAGTTGTTGAACAGTTGAATGAATAAAAGAATCAGGCGTCCAATTGGGTTGAATTTTACAAATTTCAAATAAAAAGTTTTGAATAATGGTTTTTCCTTCTAAGGAATGCGTAACTTCAGGGTGAAATTGAATCCCATAAATAGGTTCATCAAAAATTTGATATGCCGCATTTTGAATGCTTTCTGTGCTGGCAATTGTTTGAGCATTTTGGGGAAGTTCTATTATAGTATCTCCGTGAGACATCCATACTTGTGAATTATCACTTACATCTTTTAAAAGTAAATTAGTTTGTTGAGGAATCAAGTTTGCTCGTCCATATTCCCTAATTTTAGAAGCCTGAACCTGTCCCCCTAAATGCTTGGCTATCCATTGAGCACCGTAACATATACCCAAAATTGGGCATTTGCCTCTATAAAAAGAAAAATCTATATTAGGACTATCTACATCATTCACAGAACAAGGACTTCCCGATAAAATTATACCTTTTATATTTAAATTCCACTCAGGAATATGATAAAACGGATAAATTTCACAAAAAACATTCAATTCCCTTACCCTTCTCGCAATTAGCTGAGTATATTGAGAACCAAAGTCTATAATAATAATTTTTTCCAAAAATCTAATTTTCTTATGCAAATTTAAAACATTTTCATTGCAAGTAAAAATAGAGTTTATTAAAAAGAATATAAAAAATTGATTTATAGATATTTTAAAATTGTAAAGACGACGGAAAAAAAAAAATAATAAGATTCAATGGTATATGGGTATATGGGGGTAACACTAGCCTCTCATACGACTGAACAATTATTAGTGCAATAGATTGAATTCTCTATTTGAAGAAGTTATTTTTTTAATGAGTGTAGTACTTCCATATTCAAAACGATGTCTCTTATTGCGATTTTAATTTTTCTATATCCGAAACAGACAAACCTGTTTTTTTTGCAATAGTTTGTATATCAACATTTAAGGATTTAAGGAATTTCGCAGTTTCTATCAATTTTAAACGTTCTTCTTCTAACAATTTTTCTTTTTCTTCCGCTTTTTTCTTTTCTTCTTCTGCCCGTTTTCGTTCTTCTTCCGCTTTTTTCTTTTCTTCTTCTAACAATCTTTCCTTCTCTTCTGCTTTTTTCTTTTCTTCTTCAGCTCGTATTCTTTCCTCTTCTAGCAATTTTTCTTTTTCCTCTGCCCGTTTTTTTTCTTCTTCTGCTCGTTTTCGCTCTTGTTCTGCGATTTCCAACGCTTTTTCAATCTCTGTTTCTTTTTGTTTGAAAGATTCTATAATCTCGTCTTCTACGTCCATGATACCCTTTACTTCCTCTTCTTCTATCGCTTTCCTTAACCTTCTCAATAACGGAAAATATTCCTTGGATAATCCCTTCTCATCGTATTCAATTTGATGTCGTTTTGCTAAATCAAAAACATCCATTAACTTTTCTAGTTCATCGGTTTTGTTCTGTTTCTTTTTTAAGGAAGGGATTTGAATGATGATGCAATCATGAGTTAAGGATTCTATAAATCTGCTTTTGCCGCTTTCCAACACTTTACTCGTGCCATGTTCAAGTATTTGCCTTTTGACACGTATAATGGGATATTCCTGATACTCTTCCAAGTAATGACCGAGAATATAAATGGTTACAATTGGTAAAGGTTTACCTTGTTCATCTAC
>CALLMJ010000172.1 GCA_938006875.1 uncultured Bacteroidia bacterium | reverse complement strand
TGGGTATGTTTATAAGTTTGTTTTTCACAATTTTTTTCCATTTAATTTTATCATGTTAGGAAGTCTATTTAGAAATCTTTTGTAAATTTGTAATATGGCTTTACAAGAAAAATATATCATTCCTTTAACAGATTTTGGGTTCAAAAGAATTTTGGTACTGTATCCAATAAGGAATTATTAATCAATTGTGATATTTATTGTGAAAGTCCTTCGGGCGAAAAATTTATTGTAGAACTTCACAGCAATGGATTGCATTATAAATTTTATGGCTACATTCTATTGAACAACAAAAGCAATTAGATGAACTAAAAAAACTATTAATTTCAAATCATATAAAAAGCATTCATGACCTTGAGTTAATAAAGATTATAAAAGAAAATAAAGAAACTAATAAAATGCCTTACGAAGAATTGAATGAGTATAAATTATTGAAAGATTGTAAATTAGAGTTTGAACGTAGAAGTTTAGGTTTAGAATAGTTTCTTTATGGTTAGTTTACTAAAACAAGGTTATTCTATAAAATGAATAACCTTGTAATTTTCTATTATTTATGAAGTAATATTTGTTTTATTTTTGCGATTTACAATTTAGAAACAAAAATGGTAACTCAAATAGTTAAACAAAAGAGAAAATATATTTCTCCTAACTTTGAAATACAAGATTGGAACAGTTTGGAATCTTATTATGAAGCATTAAAAAATTTCCCTATTCACTCTAAAGATCAACTAGAAGAATTTTTATTAAGGTGTAATGAACTTTCCTGTGTTGTGAGTGAGTCCTTTGCATGGATTTATATCGCGATGACCTGCGATACCAACAATAAAGAAATTGCTCAAAAATATCAATATTTTGTAACCGAAATATTACCCAAAATTGGTCCTAATGAAAATGAATTACAAAAAAAATATTATCATTCTCCTTACAGGTCTTTATTAGACAAAGAAAAATATCTAACTTTAGACCGAGCCGTTGCTAATGAAATTGAAATTTATAGACAAGAAAATGATGAAATTCAAGGAAAAGCAAGGGTTAAATCACAAGAGTATGATAACTTAGTTGCGAATTTATCGGTATTCCATAATGGAGAAAATTTAACCATGCAAAAAGCAGCTTCCTATTTAGAACTTCCTAATAGAAAAGAAAGAGAAAATATTTGGAGGAAGATGCAGGATGCTCGTTTAGCTATTGAAAATAAAGTTGATCATATTTTTGAAGAATTAATTCAACTACGACATCAAATGGCTTTAAATGCTGGTTTTAGTTCCTTTACGGATTATATGTTCCAAAAATTAGGTCGTTTTGATTATACACCTAAAGATTGTGAAAAATTTCACGAAGGAATTGAGAAAGTTATCACACCTATTTATATCAAAATTATGGAAAATCGTAAAAGTAAATTGGGAATAGATACGTTAAAACCTTGGGATACAGTCGTAGACCCTCAAAATTTACCTCCTTTAAAACCTTTTCAAAATGGAAATGAATTATTAGAAAAAACCATTTTAATGTTTCAAAAAATGAAACCTGAATTAGCTAATATGATTATTACCATGAAAGAAATGGGTCATTTTGACTTAGAAAGCAGGGAAGGAAAAGCACCTGGAGGTTATAATTATCCTCTAGCAGAAACAGGTGTCCCTTTTATTTTTATGAATGCCGTAGGCACTCAATCTGATTTAACTACTATGGTTCATGAATGTGGTCATGCTTTTCATTCTATTTTAACAAAAGATTATGAATTAAACGCTTTTAAAGATACCCCTTCAGAAGTTGCTGAATTAGCTTCTATGAGTATGGAATTTTTATCCATGAATTATTGGTCTTCATTTTATGATAACCCTAAAGATTTACAACGTGCTCAATATGAACAAATTATTAGAAGCATAACCATTTTGCCCTGGGTAGCTTCTGTGGATTTATTTCAAACTTGGGTTTATAATCATCCTAAAGCCTCTTTTGAAGAAAGAAAATTTCAGTGGGTAAAAATTTATGAAAGATTCCATGGAAATATTGTAGATTGGTCAGGGTTAGAAAAAGAAAAATCTATATTATGGCAAAAACAAGGGCATATTTTTGATGTTCCCTTTTATTATATTGAATACGGTTTGGCTCAAATAGGTGCTTTACAAGTTTGGAAAAACTCTATTCAAAATTTTGATAAAGCTCTCGAAGATTATCTATCTGCTTTAAAACTAGGTTATACCAAAACCATTCCTCAAATTTACCAAGTTGCTAATGTGGACTTTGATTTTTCTTCTGAAAAACTTCAAGAATTATCTCAATTGGTTTTACAAAAACTTGAAGAGTTAGAATATTAACCCCTAAACTTTTTTGATTTATCTCTTTTTTAAATTTTTTTAATAAAAAAACAATCGCAAATTATAAATAAAAATTCTAAAATGGTGTTACATTTGTACGTGAATACCCATGAAAAAAATTTTTAAAGTACTCGTTGTTGTTTTATTAAGTTTTACAAACCAAATTGTTTTGGCTAAACACTTAGTAGGTGGGGATATTACTTATCGTTATATAGGTAATTTTAGTGGTATGGATCGTTATGAGATAACTATAACTTTAATTCGAGATTGTGTTGGAGGAAATACAGAATTTGATGATCCTTTAGAAGCTACTTTATATAACGCAGGAAATTTTAGTGACATGAGAACAGTAGTTTTTAATTATCCTGGTGAAAGCCTTGTTCCATTAACTTCCTATAATCCTTGTGCAACACCACCCGAAGGAATTTGTTATTCAGTTACCAAATACATAAGAACTATAGATGTTACGCCAAATACTAACGGTTATTATTTAGTTTACGAAAGATGTTGTAGAAACAATACCATTAATAATTTAAGCAATCCAGGTGCAATGGGTATGACGTTATCCTGTTATATCCCTAACTCTAATTTAAAAAATAGTTCTCCTGTATTTGGTCCATTACCACCTACCTATATTTGTTTAGGGGATACTTTTCGTTTTCCTCAAAATGCTACTGATTTAGATGGAGATAGATTAGAATACCAATTATCCACACCTTATCATGGAGGCTCTCAACAAGACCCTGCTCCTTCTCCAGATATGCCGCCACCTTTTCCTTTTGTTACTTTTGCAAATGGTTATAATGTTAATAATATGCTTGGAAATTCACCACAACCTCTGATAATTGATCAAAACGGTGAACTCCTAGCGATTTGTAATACTCCGGGTCAATTTGTATTTGCTGTATCTGTATTTGAATATAGAAATAATGTTCTTATTTCAGAAACCAAAAGAGATATTCAAGTGAATGTAGTAAGATGCCCGCCTAATTTGGCCCCTGAAATTAGTTTCCCTTCTAACCCATTGATTGTTGGGGATACACTCAAATTTTCTGAAAGTATGAATTCTTGTATCAATTTTCAAATTAGAGACCCTAATTCCAGAGATTCTGTTTTTGCTGTATTTAATTCCATTATTACTAATAATCCCTACAGTAACGCAACTATTTCTTTTCAACCCAGTTTAACTCCAGCTACGGTTCAAATCTGCTGGAAACCTTCTTGTGAACAAGTAGATAGCGTTTTTCCAATTAATATAAATATTTCGGACAACTATGCATGCGGAAGTAATCAAAATTTTGTAACTCTTTTTGCAAAAGTTACTTCTACAAGCCTTCCGAATCCAACTTTAAGCTGTGCTTCAGTTTTGAATAATAACCAAATTGTATTAAATTTTCCCAATAATTATGATGACAAACAAGACAAAATTTTTATTTACCGTCAAAACTCTGGTGCATCTACTTGGCAATTGATTGATTCTCTTTTAACTCCATTAACCACTTATACTGATAATTCCATTAATGACGCTAATACTCAATCTTATTGTTATAAAATATCCGTTAGAAAAAATTGTAATGGAGTACTATCTTTTTCAGAAAGCAATTATATCTGTACCATTTTAATCAATCACCAAAATATTAATATCAGTTCAGAACAAATTACATGGACTAATTTTATAAATAGCGGAGGTAATAATGTAACTTATCACTTAGAATTTGAAGAAAATGGAATTAAAAGTTTAGTACAAAATGTTACTTCTCCATACATTTATAAGAGTTGTTCTTTCAAGGGAAAGGTACGTGTGAAAGCTATAACGGGAAGCTGTGAATCCTACTCTGCATTTACCAATATATTTGAATTATTCAATAATCCACCTACACCCATTGAACTTTGTTTTGTCAGTGTTGCTGAAAATAATGAAGGAGTGGAAATAGAATGGACAAAATCCTTCGATGATAATTTAAAAAATTATGAAATATGGAGGTTAGATAATAATAGTTGGTCTAAAATTGCTTCAGTGGATATAAATACGAATTATTTTTTCGATAGAAACGCACAAGTTACTCTTAAGTCTTATAAATATTATATAAAAGCCGTTGATGAATGTGATGCTTTTGTTAAAACTAATGAATATTCAACCATTTTACTAAAAAGTTCTAGTGAACCTTACTTTGTGGATTTAAGTTGGTCACCGTATATTAATGATTTTCCTGTTTTGAATTATTTATTACTGAAAAACCGATTAACTAGAAATGATTTTACTGAGGATATTAATTTTAATTCTTTAGAATTTAGTTATCGTGATAATTCCATAGAAAAAACAAAAGGAATTTATTGTTATAAAATCAAAGCTAATGCACCAGGAAATTGCGGTAACTACTCATATTCAAATTCTGTATGTGAAACTTTTCCTATTATTTTATATATACCAAACGCATTTACTCCTAATGGTGATGGAAAAAATGATGAATTTAGTGTTTATGGTGAATTTATTGAATCTTTTGATTTAAAAATCTATGATAGATGGGGTAAATTAACTTATGAACTAAAAAATCCTACTCAAACCTGGAATGGAACGAGCAATGGGAAAAATTGTCCTGAAGATGTCTATGTGTATATCTTTGAAGCAAAAGGTTTTATGGGAGAAATCATTCAAAAATCTGGTACTATTACATTGATAAGATAAATTTTTTTAACATGTTATCTTCCAATCAGAATTTTAATTAGAAGAAAAATTCAAAACTTTTCATAAATTATTTGGGTTTAAATAAACTGTAATAAAACTTTATGTAATTTCGCAGTGTTTTTCATTATTCAAAAATAAATTTTAAAAGATGTTGACATTTAAAGATCATTTAGACAAAGCAAATCAATACAGAAAAAATGGAGATTTTAAAGAAGCGTTAAACCATTACAGAGAATTATGGGAAAAATATAACAGTAAATGTAATGAATGGGTAGCTTGGGGTTATGCTTTGACGCTCAGTAAACTCAAACAAAATGAAAAAGCTTTAGAAGTTTGTGAAGAAGCGATTAAACGTTTTCCTGATTTTGAAAATTTAAAAAATGTATATGCTTGGGCTCTTTTTAATGTGAGAGTTGGAGCAAAGAAAATTAAAGATACTCAAACGGTTATTGAAAGTGCTGAAAAAATTCTTCAATTGACCAGAGAAGATGCTCAATATTCTCCCTATACTCAAACAGTTTTAAAAGTCATTGAAATATTAGAAAAAAATAATCAACAAGCAAAAGTTATTGAATGGATAGATAAAATTGATTTAGAAAAACAACCAAAAGATCCTATTGTAGTAAAAGTATTTGAAAATAGAGTTCAAACTACACCTTCTAAATATGAGGCTTTACACAAAACCAAAATAGATGCTTTAATTAAGATAAAAAAAACAGAAGAAGCCGCTAAACTTGCAGAAAAGTTTTTAGCAACTACTCCCAAAGAAAAAATATCAAGTAAAACGTCTTTTCAATACGCAATCGCTCATCATTATCTAAAATCTGGAGATTATGAAAACGCTTATATTTGGTATAAAAGATTTGCTTTCAAAAAGAAAAAATGGCAATATCACAAAGAATTAGCAGAAATCTACTACAAAAAAGAAGAATATGGAGATGCTTTAAAGCTTGCTTGTGATGCCTGTTTATTTCAAGGTGATTACAAGAAAAAAGTTCCTTTATTTGTTTTTATGGCTGCAATTTTTAGAAAGCTCAATCGCATGGATTTAGCCAAAAAACATCTTGAACTTGCTTTAGCCATTCGTAAAGAACTTAATTTTAGCTTTGATAATTTTTCTAAAAATCTTGTTGATGAATTTGAAATTGATTTAAATAACCTTCAAGACTCTAAAAGAATTTGGTCCCAATTGAAACATGTTTGGGAAAAAGAACAATACTCAGCATTAGAATGGCACTTTGGTGAAGTAATTTTAGTTTTAGATGATGGTTTTTGTGGTTTCGTTGGGCTTGATAATGGGAATACTTACTACTTTAAAAAAGATCATTTTACGGGTAATCAAGAATATATTAAAGTTGGACAGAAAGTTAAATTTCATATTATTTTGGCTATTAATCCCAAAAAAGATAAAGCCAATAAAATTGCTGTTAATGTAACGCCTTTAAATGAAAATAATGAACCCATTCCTTTTACTGAAAAGGTTGAATCTCCTCAATCTGAAAATAAAATTTTGGAAAATGAAAGTCATTTAGAAAGTGAAAATGAAGATTAATATTCTTTTAATTCAAGAAAACTCAGCAAAAGATGATTATTTTTTAAAACATCTCGCAGAAAACTTGGTATTACTTAACCATAAGTTTTTAATTATTCATCAACCTATAAACATGAATAAAGTAGAGTCTTGGTTTTATACCAAGAGAATTTCCGCTAAATTAAGTGAAAGCATGGTGGGTAATCTCCCTTTTTCCGCTGATCATAAAAGCATTTTTAAAAAGATTGATAATCAATTAATAGCAAATCAAGATGTTTTTTATAAGAATTTTCAATTGTTAAATGTATTGGTATTAAATTCCGTTTTTCAAAATGATTTCCTCAATATTTATGATATTTTTCAATCTTTGAAATCTTTCTTTGAAATTCAAAATACAATTTTGTTTACACAGAATTCTTTGTCTCCTTTAGCTTCAAACGAACCCATTTTTATTCAATCTAATGACCATTTAAACTATTATCAAAATATATATCCTGAGGAATCCAAAACTTTTGATTTTGCTAAAGAATTCTTGCCAATTCAACTAGGAAATCCTCAATCTTTTGTTAAATTATTTTAATTTTCATGGAGAATATTCATGAGGGTAGGATGTATGAAGCCTATAAAATGGCAAAAATTGCTTTTGAGAAAAATGAAGTTCCAATTGGTGCTGTTTCATATATTGATAATCAATTAGTTGCAAAGGCTTATAATCAAGTAGAAATGTTACAGGATTGTACTGCTCATGCTGAAATGATTTTAATAACATCATTAATGGAACGTTTTCACTCAAAATACTTAAAAAATGTAAGCATTTATGTTACTTTAGAACCTTGTGTTATGTGTGCAGGTGCACTGAAATGGGCTCAAATTTCTGAATTATACTACGGTATCCCTGAACCTAAATATGGATATTCTTTATTCGGAAACTTGTTGCATCCTAAAACAAAAGTATTTTCTGGTTATTTAGAACAAGATGTTCAAAAATTGATGAAAGATTTTTTTAAAAACAAAAGGTAAATTTTAATTTTACTGAACTCCTTAATTTTGTTTTTTTGCAGTATCTGATGAAGTTTTAAGTGTAGTGTCTTTAAGTATTGGATAAAGTGGAGGCAAAAATGATTTGTTTTTCATTTCTTCAAATTTTTCAGTATTTTTAATTTCTTTATTAAGATATTTTTCAATCATAAATGAAGCAATAGGAGCGGCAACTACACCACCAAATCCAGCATTTTCAACAATTACAGCGATAGCAATTTGAGGGTTTTCTCTGGGTGCAAAACATATAAAAACTGAATGGTCATCTCCATGACGGTTTTGAGCTGTACCCGTTTTTCCACACATTCTTATTCCTGGAATACGTGCTTGAAACCCCGTTCCTTGTTCAATTACCATTTCCATACCATCAAAAATAGCTTCAAAAATCGTATCTTTATTTAGAACTGATTGTGAAAAATCTACGGTATGCTTTTTGAATATTGGATACTCTAAAGTATCAATAAAATTTTTAGGTTTAATGACATTTTTTAAAAAATGAGGTTCAATATACCAGCCTTTATTTGCAATGCAGGCAGTTGTGTTAGCCATTTGTAATGGAGTCATTAAAACTTCACCTTGACCAATGCTATTAGAAACAATAGTCATAGCACGCCAGCCATTTTTTTTGTACCATTTATCATAAAAATTATGACTTGGCAGAAGCCCTTTTTTTTCGTTAGGTAAATCAATACCCACTTTATCACCTACACCGAATTGTTTTATCCAGTTATACCAACAGTCATAGGCTTGATAGATATTTTTAAATTTACGATATTGTAAAAAATCCACATAAACAGCAGCAAAAAAAGCATTACAAGAATGCATAATAGCAGTTCTTATGTTTGTGGGTGATGCGTGAGCATGACAACGAGGTTTCCCTTTATTTCTCCAGAAACCACCACCACAGCCATAGCTCCAATCCAAACCAATACTTCCTTCTGCTAATGCAATAATACCATTTAAAATTTTAAAAATAGAACCTGGAGGGTAAGTAGCTTGCAAAGCTCGATTGTATAAAGGTAAATAAGGATTTTTTCTTAAAGAATCCCATTTTTGAGAAGCAAAACTACCTGATAACAAATTGGGGTCATAAGTAGGAGAAGAAACAAAAGCCAATATTTCACCTGTTCTAGGCTCAATAGCAACGATACTACCTACTTTATTTTTCATTAATTCTTCTCCAAGTTGTTGTAATTCTGAATCAATGGTTAATTGCAGGTCTAACCCTTTTTCAGGTTGAATATCATACAGACCGTCCGCAAAACTACCCACCTCTCTTCCATGAACATCCACCAAAACCATCTTAGAACCTTTCCTTCCACGTAAGAGCTTTTCGTAGTATTTTTCTATTCCAGTAGTACCCACTAAATCACCCGGTTGGTAATAACCATTAGATTCTTCAATTCCTCTTTTGCTAATTTCTCGAATATAACCTAAATAATTAGCTCCATGAATTTTACGATAATCACGAGTATTTCTAATCACTTCTTTGAAACCTCTGTACTTCCAGTAATATTCTAAAACATTTGCATAATAAGGATATTCAACTTGTTTTTTAAAAAAAGAAGGTTTATATTTAGAGTATTCTGATGCAGAAACTAATTTTTTGGTTGCTTCCTCTTTGGTCAATAACAAAGCGTTTGCAAATTCAAGAGTATCTTTAACTATCATTTCTTTTGGTAATATAAGAAGGTCAAATATGGGAGTATTCGTAACGATAATCTCTTTATTACGGTCATAGAGAATTCCTCTTGCAGGTTCTAATTGTCTTGGTTTTACAACATTTTTTTGAGCAGAAGAAGCAAAATTTTCCGATAAAACTTGTAAATAATACAACCTAGCAATATAAACTAAAACAGTTATAGAAAATATTGCTAAAATAATGTTTTGTCTATTTTTTAAATCTTTTTGTGAAGCCATTATAAATTAGAACGGCTTAACTTTGGTTTCGTCGGGTTTATAAATTAATAATTTTCCTCCTTTTGCAGTTACGTTTACATTTAGTTTTTTATCAGTCTGGTCAAATGATACTACACATTCACCGTTATTCCATAAAAAATTCACGGTTTTATTGCTGATTTCAGTGGCATAAACCTCAAACTTAATAGAATCATCAAAAGCTAAATAACGAACTCTTAAAGTTGTAATCCATGCAGAAAGAGGGCTATTTTTGTATCCCTTTACAGTAATAATGGTAGTACCATCGGGCGAAGTGGAAGTTAGTTCTTCTGAATGTTTTTCTCCACAACTTACAAAAGTAATAAAACTAATTGCCATTATAACATAAAAAAAATTTCTCATCATAAATTTAGATTATATAATTACAAAACAAAATTGTCAGGGACCTCAATATTCAATCTCAATAAATGCGAAGAAAAATTTTTACCTAATGTATCCATTCTTAATGAACGTGAAGCACCACCATCTAAAGCATCATAACAAATAAAATTTAGAGCTTCTATGCTTTCCCATTCAAATCTTTCTACTTTTCCTTTTATTAGTTCACCAAAATGATTTTTAATTACTTCAGGCGTTAGTTTTTCTTTTAAAATAGAATAATATTCAGGCTTTTTTGCTAACACCCCTATGTTACAAATATTGCCTTTATCACCAGAACGTGCCGCAGCAATATCAAACAAATTAATAGTTTTCATAACGCAAAAATACAATTTTTTTGTTACTGCAAAAATTTATCAGTTCATTTATTTTTAATAGAGTTTATGAACAACTATAAAACGAATTGATTTACAGATAATTTAAAATTATGGAGTTGAGCAGCAATAAGAATTACGCGATGTTTAAATCCGAATTTATAATTTCGAATTCTGTCTTTAACTACCCTGAGGGATTTTAAATGAGCAAAAACATGTTCAATTTTTACTCGTAACCCATTATGCTTTTGATTTTCACGCTTTTGTTCTTCTGTTAATGATT
>CALLMJ010000171.1 GCA_938006875.1 uncultured Bacteroidia bacterium | reverse complement strand
TAAGATGCCTGCAAATTCATTCTACCATTGTTAAATAATTCAAAATATGTTTTAATTGTTTCAAGCCTTTCCGTGTAATCTTTTTTATTCAAATCTTCACTTGCAAATATAATATTTTCTTCAACTGTGAGGTTCGGGAATATTCTTCCACCCTGCAAAAAAAATCCTATACCACTTTTTGAAATTACTGCCGTATCTTTATTGGTTACATCATTTCCATCAAATATAATTTCACCATTGATGTATGGAACTAAATTCATAATAGATTTAGCGAGAGTAGATTTTCCGGAGCCGTTTTGTCCTACAATTGCTACAACTTCGTTTTCACCAACAGATAAATTAATTCCTTTGAGAATCATATTCTCTTTTGTGTAGCCGGCGGTTATGTTGCTAAGTTGTAACATCAGATTCCCAAATAAGTTTTTCTAACATCGGGATTACCAATAATATCTTCCGGAGTACCGCTCACGGCAATTATTCCTTTACTCATAAAATGACAGAAGTCGGCAACATCTAAAACGAATTTCATATTATGCTCTATTAAAAATACTGTCATATTTTTATTCTCAACAAAGTAATTAATAATTGCTTTTATTTTTTCTATTATAACTGGATTCACTCCGCTTGTTGGTTCATCGAGTAAGAGTAACTTATAATTACCCATTAGTAATCTTGCTAATCCCAGAAGCCGCTGCTGTCCATAGGACAGATTTTTAGCTTTTTCATTTTTCATATTAAGAAAAGGATTATCTTCGCCAAATAAATCAATAAAAATCTTTTCAGCTTTTTCTATTCTTTCCTTTTCTACATTATTGTTTTTTCTATAGTATATAATAGATTGAAAAGGTCTTTCTCCGAAAAAATTCTCATCTGCAACCAGCATATTTTCAAGGACAGTCATATTCTGGAAGATGTGGTTATCCTGAAACATTCTGCCGATACCAAGTTGTGCTCTTTTATAAGCACTAAGATTAGTTAATTCAATTAAAGAGCCATTAGGTTTGAACTCAATTTTACCTTCATCTGCCTTAAAGAAACCAGATATGATATTAAACAAAGTTGTTTTACCAGTTCCGTTGCCTCCGATCAATGCTGTTATTTTGCCTGCGGGAAGTATCAAATCGATATCTTCTAACACATAAAATTTTTCATCCTCATCTTTACCGCGAATATTAACAATGTTACGCACAAAGCTTTTACGAATGGAATCAATAATTAAAATTGTGTCGCTGTTCATCTTAAAGCATATTCTCCGGCTAATCCTTGTGGACGCAAGCGCATTAATATTATTATCATTAAACCGTAAATTATTTGTCTGAGATTTGCTGCTACACTATCTGGTAACCCCACAAAGCGTAAAAGTTCTGGTAAAATCACAACAAACACAGCGCCTATAATTGGACCTTTAATGTTGCCTGTTCCGCCAATTATAACTGCAGAAAGAATAAATATTGCCTCATCAAGATTAAAACTTGTCGGATCAATGTAGCTTACATAAGAAGCATAAAGCAATCCGCTGATACCGATAAAGCCGCTTGAAACAACAAATGCCCAGATTTTAAGTGCAGTCACATTTCTTCCTATTGCTTCTGCTGAAAGTTCATCATCTCTAACAGCTTTTAATGCTCTTCCAAATGGAGAGTAAATTAGCTTAAAGAATAGCGATACAACACCAACAGCTAAAATCGAGCTTAGAATTAAATAAGGAATAATTCCGGTAATAACAATATCTCCGAATAATATTGGCGAAGGGATTCCGGGTATTCCGTAAGGTCCTCTTGTAACATCAACCCAGTTATAAAGAATTGTAAAAACAATTAACTGAAATCCAAGGGTTGCGAGAACAAAATAATCGCCGCGTAATCTTAAAGACGGGTAAGCAATTAACAAGCTTAGTAATGATGTACCAATGATTACAAAAATTAGTGTTGGAATAAAAGATAAATTCAAAACCATCATAGCAAGAACAGCTAAGTATGCACCAATACCATAGAGTGCAGCTTGTCCCAACGATAATAAATTAGTCATCCCAACAAGCAGGTTTGTGCTTGTTGTAAGAATGATGTAAATGTTGATCATTATTATTATGTGAAAGATGTAATCCATTTATACTGCCCTTTTCTTTTCACCGAGTAAACCCTGAGGGCGAAACAGCAAAAATAAAATCAGCAAAGTGAAGGTTACTGCGTCCTGCCATCTAGCTGATATTGCCCACACAGATAATGATTGTAATATTCCGATAATAAAGCCACCAATAATTGGAGCTTCAAATCTTCCAATGCCACCAATTATCAATGCAACAACTGCGTTTAATAACATTGGCATTCCAACATAAGGATCCATTCCAACATCATAAGCAACAAGTCCGCCACCAATAGCAGCAAAAATTGCACTGAGCGTGAAGAGAATAATGCGCATTTTATAAATATCCATTCCAAAGACAGAACATAAAATATCATCATCTCTCATAGCACGAGTTCTAATGCCAAACTTTGAAAACTTTAAAAAGGCCAAAAATATTAAAAGAATAATAGTACTGATTACAAATTGAGCAAGTTGTATGTATGTTATTATTATATCACCAAAAGAAAATGTCTCTGAAATATCCGGATTAAGAATTTTTGTTTCATTTCCATAAAATAAGGCGATTGTATTTATAACTATTATCATTATGCCGATAGAGCTAATCATTATAATATTAAGTGAACTGTTTTTCTTAGCTAAGGGTCTATAAATAATAATTTCCATTAAAAGACTTAGCACAACAGTTATCAAAATTGCAATTATAAATGCAATGAAAATTGGAATACCAAGATTAGAGAAGAAAGTTAAAATCATATATGGGCAAAACATATAAAGGACTGCATAGGCAATATGAAATATTCTCGTTGTATTATAGACGATAGCAAAACCCAAGGACACAAGAGAATAAATAGATCCAACAATAATTCCGTTTATGATAAACTGTAAAAGCATTTCAACCTTTTTCCAATAAAATTGCTGCAAGACTTGTTATATCAATTGGTTTTTTGAAGAAATGCTTTGCACCAAGATTCAATGCTTGTTCAGCATAGCTGAATTCTGTATATGAACTCATTATGAAAGCTGAGATTTCTGGTTTATTCATTTTAATCCATTCAAGAATTTTTAAGCCATCAATATTATTAGGATTATTTTTCTCAAGTCTTATGTCAATAAGGGCGATATTAACTCCTTTACTTAATTCCTGAAGAGCAGTAGTATAGTTTGTAGCCAATACAACATCAAACTTTTTCCTAAGAGACACTGCTAAGGAATTAAGATAATCCTGTTCGTCGTCAATAATTAGTAATTTTTTCATAATGAGTGATGCTCATATTTTGTTCCAAAAATGAAAAGTAAAAATCTCAAAGTATTGGGATAATAATGTAAAAAATTCTTGAATAATCAGAATTGATACGAAAAATTTTAGAAATAGACTTTTAAATTTACTCCTTCTTAAATCTTAACAATCCAAACTTTAATAGTTTTAGTTTTGTAAACCAAGGAATTTCTTCAAGCTCGACAGATTTATAGCCAAGTTCATTAACTATCATTTTTTCCCATTCTCTAAGAGAATAATTAGAATGGGGATGAGTAGAAAATTCCAGATTTATTGCTTTATCGTAAAATTTTGTAAAATTTCGTCTGATAGAGCTAGAATTGTCTACTAAATCTTCTAAAATGATCAGTTGCCCTCCATGGGTAAGTATTCTATTAATTTCTCTTAAAATTGCCATTGGATTTGGGGAATGATGTAGAGTCCATAAAACTGTTACGCAATCGAAGGAAAAGTTTTTAAATGGTAAAGGCATAGCATTAGCAATACAAAAGTTAAATGATACATTATTTTTTGTTCCGACTCTCCGGAAATCTTCAATATCAATTGCATAGACTTTCCCTTTAACATAATTTGAAATTCTCTGAGTAACATCGCAAACTCCGGAACCAACATCAAGTAGGTTATATGAGTCTCTAAACCATTCCCTAATATCGAAAGTTCTCTCAAACCAATCTGCTCTCTTAGTTTCAATTAATTCAAAAAGTTTTGATTTTTTATCTAACCAATAAACAAATTTTTGAGCCTTGTTCACTTAAAACTCTCAAAAATTTTTAATTTATCAAAGTTATAGATAATACTATCAGCATTTACAAGAAGCTGAATGACAAAAACTAGTAAAGGGATTAAAAATATCGAAACAAATTTCAAGAATGTATCAACATCAAATGGCCAAACCGGCATACTCTCAGCTTGTTTATAAAGCTCCTTAATCTCTAAGATTTGATTGATTTGTGTTGAATCAATACTGTCAAAATTCTTAAAGTGCTCCTTGAACTTTAAATATGAGGTATCAAATAGACTCATAATTCTTTCAAGTTCTTCTTGTTTAGCTAACTTCATTGCTTTTCTTACTGATAATATTGGGAAGAAAAATATGAATGCGGTAAAAGTGAAAAAGAGAGGGTAAATTATCTGGTGGCTAATTGGAAATCCAATTATAAGACTCGTTGCAAATAAATGTGAAAACTGTATTATTACCATATAAAATAGTATTAAAGTTAAACCACCAAGTTGCTTTAAACCACCTGATCTATCTGGTGATAAAGGTCTTATATTAAATTTTCCTTTTTTATCAATCTCTTTACAAATCTTTGTTATTGATAATGTAATCGTAGTAACTCCCCATAAAATTGGTGGTACAATTATGACCCAAAAGAAAAAATCTTTAATTTGGTTAGATATAAAACCTAAAGGATAAATTGACAATGAAAAATTCCAATTTCCTGTCACTTGATTTGTAAATAATGGTAGATACACAGAGGTCATAAGAAAAACAATCAAAATGGTCAACTGAATCAAATAAAATATTCTCTTATAGATTTTTTCTTTGAGAAAAATTAAATTCATTTGTTTTTTAACTAAAGTTTCATACTCTGTTTTATAATTTTCGTCAAAGTCAATACAATTTTTGAGTTCGAATCCAGAACTCCTTCTTGTTTCATCAATAATTAAAGAATAATCTGATAAAAATGTTCGAACAAATTTTAATTCTAACTTTTTGAATAAACATGTTGTGATAAAAAAAGACAAAAAGTAAAAGTAATTTGCATAGTCTTGTAATAAACCAAATGACTTTTTATCATCTAGAATAATTAAACTACCATCAATAAAATTCGTTAAGATCAAGGTGAAAAAAATAATTAAATAAAAGAATGCAACCTTTTTAATTACTTTATTCTCAGGACCTTTAAGCAAAAAATTAATGAGAAGAAAATTAGAAAAATTTTTGTTCGCATCCATATAAATTCATTTAAAAAAATATTTTTTCTGATAAACTTGTAAATAATAATAAATAGTTATTAAACAGATAAATCTTTAAATAATAATGTAATGAATATTTCATTTAGACTTTTTAGCTATATTATAATTATTAAGAAACTTACAAAGTGATTTAAGTTTTAATTTGCTAATGATAATTACACCATCTCTAATAGAAAATATTTTAAATGAAAAAATAAGAGTATTTTTCAGTAAGCACTTATATCTTCCAAATTCATGGGAAAAGTTTAATGATTGTTTAAGTAACTATTTCTTGCTGCTCAAAATAAAATGATAAATTCAAAAATTTATAAGCTATTTAACTTTCAAAATTTATCTAGAAAATTCCCTTCTAACCTTTTTTAAGTCCTAATAAAAACCCAATTCCTGCTGCTCCAGCAAAAGGTAAGTTAACCAATAGAATTGACTTTAATTTTTCCAATGACCACTCTTGGTTTGCAAAAATATCTTCAGCGGAAGATTCAATGATAGTCCAGTTGATACTGATTATTCCGTTATAAACCAGAAGCTGTACACCAATAAGTATTAAGCCCATTATTATTACAATGAATTTTGATATTTTCTTAAAAGCATAACCAATAACGAAACCGGTAATAAATCCTAAACCACCCGTTTTCAGATAAAAAAGTGAGTTTCCCTCCATGATCAATCCCTGTCAAAGCGAAGTTTGAAAAATATACCCCAAAATATTCCAAGAACAGAAGCAATTAAGAGAATATTAAAATACTGTGGTGAAATAGGTAGTGGAATAATTTCTAAAATTTTATTTGAGTAAATTTCAAATTTTGAAAACATTTCAGGTAAAAGTGGCTTTAATAGTTCTATGATAATAGCCGAAATAATTGTACACATAAATACAGAAAGTCCGTGAGAAGAAGCATGTTTAATCATTTATTTAACCTTTTATTTTTTGAATTTTGACCATGCATCTTTTAATTCTTCGAGGACAACTTCAGGTTCAGTACTAATCTTAAATGAATTGGTATCTTTACCCCAAGCAAATTTTCTAGGATAATCTTCAAAATACACAAATGCTTTGATAGTATGATTTTTTACAAAACCTTTATAATTCATTGTTATTACTATCTTATGCATAAATTCTGTATCATCTGATTCATTTACTTCTACCTGAGCAGAGAGCAGAGTTGAGTTTTTATGAGCGAGAGACAAAATCAATGAAGCATTGTCTTGAAAAAACCGGATTAATTTATCTTTACTTTGTGGAAGCATCTCCTGACTGAAAAAGAACAATTGTATCATTAAAATTAATATAATGCTTAGATTTTTCATTTTTCCCTTCTTGCAAGAAATGTGATAATTAAAAATAATAATTTAAATCATAACTAAATAAATCTACTCTTAAGAAAGTTATTTTATTAAGGTAATTTTTTTAGCATACTCACGAACCTTTCAAATTTTACTATTTATCACTTTAAATAAACCATTTTCTTACTTTGGACATAAGATTCAGTTTTGAGTTGTAGAATGTAAATGCCGCTTGATATACTTTGTGGATTCCAGATGTACTCATACTCTCCTGGATATTTTTC
>CALLMJ010000170.1 GCA_938006875.1 uncultured Bacteroidia bacterium | reverse complement strand
ATACTTTACGACATTGAAAACCTTATAGGTAGCATTTGGTGGTGCAATTTATTAAAAACTATTATTACTTCCAACTCAAAATCAAATCCCCTGTATTTACTAAACTACCTTCTTTTAAATGAATTTTTTCTATAATTCCTTCAAAGCTAGCAGTTACAGTAGTTTCCATTTTCATGGCTTCAATAATAAACAATGGTTGATTAGGTGTAACTTTATCTCCTTCTTTCACAAGTATTTTGCTTAACATTCCTTGTAAAGGGGAGCCAATTTCTTGATAGTCTTGAGCTTTAGGATTTTCCTTTTTTAAGGATTGTAAAGTTTTATCTTGAACTTCCACAGAGCGAGTTTGTCCATTTAACTTAAAATAAACGGTTCTGATACCGCTTTCGTTGGGAGGAGAAGAATATAAATATTTTACTAACAAAGTTTTACCTTTATCAATTTCAATTACACATTCTTCATCAGGTTTTAAACCATAAAAGAAAACAGGAGTAGGTATAAAAGAAACATTACCATAAAGTTCATGATTTTTTGCGTATTCTTCAAACACTTTTGGGTAAAATTTCCAAGATAAATAATCCAATTCAGAATAATGTTTACCAAATTTTTCTTGAAAGATTTTAAAATCAGCTTCAAAATCAATGGGCTTTAAATGTGCATTGGGTTTATCTGAATAAGGTTCTACATTTTTTAAGATAATTTTTTGAATTTCTTTAGGAAAACCTCCTTCTGGTTGACCTAAATCTCCTTTCATCATACTAATCACCGATTCAGGGAACGATATTTCATGACCTCTTTCTAGTATATCTTGCACGGTTAAGTTTTGAATGGTCATAAATAATGCCATATCTCCCACTACTTTTGATGAAGGAGTTACTTTAACAATATCACCAAACATTTGATTTACTACAGCAAAATTTTTCTTTACTTCTTGAAATCTATCAGCTAATCCCAAAGAAAATGCTTGAGGTTTTAAATTAGAATATTGACCACCGGGAATTTCATGTTCATAAACTTCAGCTGTTGATGCCATTAATCCAGACTCAAAGGGATAATAATAATCCCGAACTAATTCCCAATAATAAGAAAATTGATTTAAGCTGTCTAAATTATAAAAATTTTCGCGTTCAGTACGTTCTAAAATGGCAACCATAGTATTAAAAGAAGGTTGAGAAGTTAAACCGGATAAAGAAGCTAAAGCAACATCAATTACATCAATACCATTTTCAATGGCTTTTAGATAGGTAGCAATTTGGGCACCTGAAGTGTCATGCGTATGCAAATGAATAGGAATATCAATAGATTTTTTGAGTTCTTTTACTAAAACATCAGCAGCATAAGGTTTTAATAAACCTGCCATATCTTTGATAGCTAAAATATGAGCTCCTGAATCTTCAACTCTTTTCGCTAAATCTAAGTAATATTGCAAATTATATTTAGACCTTTCAGGATTTAAAATATCACCAGTATAACAAATACAAACTTCTGCAATAGCATTCGTACGTTCTCTGACAGCTTTTATGCTGGTTTGCATATTTTCTAACCAATTCAAAGAATCAAAAATTCGGAAAATATCCATACCATTTTGCCATGCTTTTTCTATAAATTTTTCCACTAGATTATCAGGATAAGCGGAATACCCAACAGCATTAGCACCACGTATCAACATTTGTAATAAAATATTGGGAATAGCTTCTCTTAATAATTGTAATCTTTGCCAAGGACATTCTTGTAAAAATCTTAAAGATACATCAAAAGTTGCTCCGCCCCATACTTCCATTGAGAAAGTTTGAGGGTGATGCTTTGCAAAACTTTCTGCAACTTTTAACATATCATGAGTTCGAACCCTTGTTGCCAATAAAGATTGATGCGCATCACGAAAAGTGGTATCGGTATAATGAATTACTTTTTCATTTTTTAACCATTGAGAAAATTTTTCGGGTCCTAATTCGGTTAAAAGTTGCTTAGTTCCTTTGGGATATTCGCTAAAACGGTTATAATCAGGAACAATTGGATTTTGAAAGACTTTTTTAGGATTAACTTCGTTGATGTAAGGGTTACCATTTACAATTACCTGTGCTATGTACTGTAAAGTTTTAGTTCCTCTATCTTGGGTAACAGTATAGTTTAAAAGTTCTGGGGTATTGTCAATAAAATGAACCGTTGCATTTCCAGATTGAAAAGTTGGGTGCGCTATAACGTTTTGTAGAAAAGGGATATTGGTTTTTACACCACGAATCCGAAATTCTCTTAAAGTTCTATCCATTCTTTGGCAGGCTCCTCTCAGAGTCCTTCCAGAAGCCGTAATTTTCACTAACATAGAATCAAAAAAAGGTGAAATTTGTACTCCTGCATAAGTAGAACCTTCATCTAAACGAATACCAAATCCTCCTGCATTACGATAAGCAATAATTTTACCAAAATCCGGTTGAAAATTATTTTTGGGGTCTTCTGTTGTGATTCTACATTGAATTGCAAACCCTTTACATTGAATTTCATTTTGATTATGGATAAAAATTTGGTGGTGAGAAAGTGGTAAACCCATGGCTATCAATATTTGAGTTCTCACTAAATCAATACCTGTAACAACTTCTGTAACAGTATGTTCTACTTGAATTCTGGGATTTACTTCTATAAAATAAATATTTTCTTGACTATCCACCAAAAATTCAACAGTACCCGCATTGTAGTAATGAACTGCTTTAGCTAATTTTAAAGCATAACCATATAATAAATTTTTAGTTTCTTGAGAAAGATTAGGAGCCGGAGCAATTTCCACTACTTTTTGAAATCTCCTTTGAACCGAACAATCTCTTTCATAAAGATGCACCAAATTACCTTGTTGGTCACCAAGTATCTGAACTTCTATATGTTTAGGGTTATGAATAAACTTTTCCATGAAAAGAGTTGCGTTACCAAAAGCTTTTTGTGCTTCTGAAGAGGCTTCCATGAAAGCTTTAGTGAGTTCTTGATGATTATAACAAACCCTCATTCCTCTACCACCACCACCCGCAGTGGCTTTTAACATAATAGGATAACCCATTCTATTCGCTTCCTTTAAAGCAATTTCAAGATTTTCAAGTGATTCCTGATTACCCTCAATCATGGGGACTTGTAATTGGTGAGCTACTGTTTTTGCTGTTATTTTATCCCCTAAAGCTTCCATACTTTTCCATGAAGGACCCACGAATATTATTCCTTCCTCTTCACATCTTTTCGCAAATTGAACATTTTCAGAAAGAAATCCGTAACCCGGATGTATAGCATCAACCTGATTTTCTTTTGCAACACTAAGGATTTCTTCAATATCCAAATACGGTTTAAGTGGTTCATTATTTTTTCCCACTTGATAGGCTTCATCTGCTTTATAACGATGCAAAGAATAACGGTCTTCAAAAGTATAAACTGCAACTGTTGTAATTCCTAATTCTGATGCAGCTCTTAAAATTCTTATAGCAATTTCCCCTCTGTTAGCAACTAAAAGTTTTTTTATAGTTTTTGGTGCGTCCTTGATTAACATTTTGTAGAAAAAAATGCAAATTTATGGAATTTTGTAAGCATTCAAATATTTATGAAAGAAAATTTTGGACGTGCCCCTTGTTACGCTGCGGTTGGGCTGCTGCGTTTACACTGAGCTTGTCATAGTGTACTTCGCTAGCGTTTCGGCATTTCGGTGAACTCAATGTATCATAATCCTTCGGGTGTTCATTCTTCGCTCCCATAGGCAGTGCCACTTTGTGGTCTATGAGTAGTATCGAATTGTGCCCTCCATATCCCTCACGTACACTCAATTATATTGCAATTTTTACCAATAAAAAACTTAGCAACTCTTTCGTTTTCCATCATTCTCTTAAAAAATACGTCATAAATCGGATTAGCAATAATCTTAACGCTAGTATCAAGTATAATGAATTTTTTAGAAATAGTTATTAAATCTTGTTTTGTCTTACAGTAAAATTTACATCTTACAACATCTATTAACTAAAATTATAAATTTTCATACTTTTGTAAGCTTTAATTGTAAATAATGAAAAAAAAGCAAAAAAATTTGAAATTCCTAATATTAACTTATAATTTTGTCAAAAACACTTCAATGCAAAAAATTATAATAAGCATAGTTTTTTTATCCTTGCTACTTTCAAAAAAAGGATTTTCGCAATCTTGGGAGCAGAATTTACCACTTAGTTCTAATTTTTTTGATTATGAGACTGCTTTTCAAAATTATTGGGCAAATAAAACACCCGATAAAGGAAAAGGTTATAAACCCTATTTAAGATGGTTAGAATTTTGGAGACCCCGAGTAGGAAAAAGTGGTAATTTTCCTGACCCAACGATTATGTGGCAGGAAGCTACGTTAGCCAAGCAACAAGCTAATCCTTTAACTACACAAGGAAATTGGACATTAATCGGACCATCTACCGTTCCAGCAAACGGCGGAGCAGGAAGAATTAATTTTATTACCTTTCATCCTACTCAATCAAATACTTTTTGGGTAGGTACTCCTTCTGGTGGATTATGGAAAACTACCAATGGTGGTACATCTTGGACTTCTAATACAGACCAATTACCTGTTTTGGGTGTTTCTGATTTAGCCATAGACCCAAACAATCCTAATATTATGTACATGGCTACCGGTGATGGAAATGGTAATCATACCTATTCCATTGGTGTTTTAAAATCAACAGATGGTGGAAACACATGGAATACAACTGGTTTATCATGGACAGTAAACCAAGGTAGAGTCATGAGAAGAATTGTTGTTAAACCCGATAATTCCAATGTAATTATTTTAGCTTCTAATGCTGGAATTTTTAGGTCTACTAATGGTGGAACAAATTGGTCTCAAGTTCAAACTGGTAATTTTTATGATTTAGAATGGAAACCAGGAAATCCTAATATCATTTATGCGGCTAAGTATAATGGAATGGTTCGTTCTACTGATGGAGGAGCTACATGGGCTAATATCAACACTGGATTTCCTACTAATGGTGGTAGAGTAGATATTGCTGTTACCCCAGCAGATAGTAATTATATTTATGCTGTTGTAGCTAATCCAAGTACAGATGGTTTATTGGGAGTATATAGGAGTACTAACGGAGGTGGTTCATGGTCATTAAGAGCAAATAGCCCGAATATTTTAGGTTATCAATCCAACGGAGGAGACACTGGTGGGCAAGCTTGGTACGATTTAGCAATTGATGCCTCGCCAACCAATAAAGATGAAATTGTAGTAGGTGGAATTAATATTTGGCGTTCTACCAATGGTGGAACAAATTGGAATATTATTGCCCATTGGCAAGGCGTGGCTGCTCCTTACGTGCATGCAGATATTCACTGGCTAAAATATACTACTTCTAATACCATTTTTGCTGGGCATGATGGTGGGATATCCCGAACTACAAACTCTGGTAATTCATGGACAGATATAAGTTCCAATTTAGTCATTCATCAAATTTATAGAATTGGTGGTTCTGCAACTAATGACCAAAGAAATTTAATTGGTTCACAAGATAATGGTTCAACTTTAATTGACCTATCTACTGGTATTCTCAATCAGGTCTTAGGGGGTGATGGTATGGAATGTATCATTGATCCAGTAACTCAAACTGTAATGTATGCTTCAATATATTATGGTGATGTTTATAGAACTACTGGAGGAGCATGGACTAAAATTGCTGGTAATGGAGTAAATGGAATTAATGAAAGTGGTGCTTGGGTAACACCTTACCAATTAAATCCTCAAAATCGTTTTGGTTTATATATTGGCTTAAAAAATGTTTGGAAATCCACCAATCGTGGTGCTTCATGGACTAAAATATCTAATCTAACGGGAAGTGCTAATATTGTTGCTTTAGCTGTTGCCCCTTCCGATTCCAATACGATTTATTTCGCTACAAATTCTAATGTTTACAAATCTACTAATGGAGGTTCTTCTTGGACAACTATTAATTCAGGTTTACCGCTTTCTACTTTAAACCCTACTTATATCACCGTAAAAAATAATGACCCTAATACCGTTTATATTACATTTTCTGGTTATTCAAGTGGTAACAAAATATTTCGTTCAACGAATGGAGGTACTGCTTGGACTAACATTTCTACAGGCTTACCTAATTTGCCAGCAAACTGTGTAGTCTATGAAAATGGATCCAATGATAGAATTTATGTAGGCACCGATGTCGGAGTTTATGTAAGGGATAATTCTATGACTGGATTCCAAGCATTTTTTAATGGTTTACCTAACGTAATTGTTAAAGAATTAGAGATTCATTACGGAGCTGGAAAAATTCGTGCTGGTACTTTTGGTAGAGGATTATGGGAATCTGATTTATATTCAAATTGCACTCCCCCTACTTCTCCCACCGCAACAGCAAATCCTACTTCTATTTGTGGTTCAGGTACGAGTACATTAACAGCTTCAGGAAGTGGTACAGGTGCTTCTTATAGATGGTACACTCAAGCTACTGGAGGTACACCGGTTAGTTCTAACGCTAATTATACAACAACAAATATTTCAACCACTACAACTTACTATGTAGAAGCTATTGCTAACGGTTGTACTTCTTCAAGAGTTTCGGTTACAGTGAATGTGAATCCCAATCCCGCTTCTCCTACTGCAACTGCAAACCCATCAACGATTTGTGGTTCAGGTACGAGTACATTAACAGCTTCGGGAAGTGGAACAGGTGCTTCTTATAGATGGTACACTCAAGCTACTGGAGGTACTCCGGTTAGTTCTAACGCTAATTATACAACAACAAATATTTCAACCACTACAACTTACTATGTAGAAGCTATTGCTAACGGTTGTACTTCTTCAAGAGTTTCGGTTACAGTGAATGTGAATCCTAATCCACAACCTTCAATATCTGTTAATGGAAATATTTTAACATCATCATCTGCTGATACTTATCAATGGAATATAAATGGAAATCCTATTCCTGGTGCTACTAATCAAAGTTATACTGCAACACAGTCAGGAAATTACACGGTTACAGTAACCATCAATGGTTGTTCAGGTACTTCTAACGCTTCTTTTGTCTCCGTAACTTCCTATGAAAAATCACTTCTTCAAAATTTAGTACTTTATCCTAATCCAACCTCAGATTTTATTCAATTAAAAGGCAATCTACAAAGCAATAAACAACTAAAAATCAAAGTATTAAATATACTAGGACAAACAATTTTGGAAACTCAATATTCTCCTCAAAATTATTTGATAGATTTAAAATTAGATGTTCAGCAATTGAGTAAAGGTAACTATTTATTGGAGATTGAACAGGAAAATAAAGTTCATATTTTTAAATGGGTTTTGGAATAGAACCCATTTAAGATTGACGAAAAAAGCTGTTGATTTTCATTTCAGCAGCTTTTTTATTAAGTATAGATATTTCAAGATTTCTTAAAGAAACTCACTATCGTAATTCGAATAACTAGTTATAAAAATCCAAAATCTCTTTTTGTAGATCCCCTTGGATATACGATTGGAAAGAAATTGGAATTCCATTTTTTTGAATTTCTTCTTTTGATACAACTTGTGAAAAAGCTTGAGAATTGTCTTTAAAATAAAAACAAATTTTATGTTCATAAAAAATCACCAAAACTTTATCTAGTTGAATTCTTTTGATTTCTTTGGGTAATGAATGTCCCATTTTTTCGCGTTTAGTGGTTAAATATTGAATATTATAGGGATTAGGAGGAGTTATTAAAGGTACAGTTTCTACTATTTGTAAATTATAACCAATTAAACCAGCTCTTTTGGTAGGATTATTAGACATTAATCTCATTTTTTTTACACCTAAAGAATATAAAATTTGAGCACCAATACCATAATCTCTTTCATCCATTTGAAAACCTAATTTTAAGTTTGCTTCAACGGTATCGTAGCCCAATTCTTGGAGTTTGTAGGCTTTTAATTTATTGAGTAATCCAATTCCTCTACCTTCTTGGTTCATATATAAAATTACTCCTTTACCTTCATTTTCTACCATTTTCATGGCTTGATGAAGTTGAGGACCACAATCACAGCGGCAAGAACCAAAAATATCACCAGTTACACAAGAAGAATGCACTCTAACCAAAATAGGTTCATTACTTTCCCAAGAGCCTTTGGTTAAAGCTAGATGAGTTTCACCAGTTTGAACATGAGAAAAAGCATGTAATTGAAAATGACCATATTCAGTGGGCATATCCACGACTTCTTCTTTACGCACTAAAATTTCTTTTTTCAAGCGATATTCAATCAAATCTTGAATGGAAACTAATTTCAGTTGATGTTTATCCGCAAATTGACGTAATTTTGGTAAACGTGCCATAGTGCCATCATCATCCATAATTTCTACTAAAACACCGGAGGGTTCTAATCCTGCTAATCTTGCAAAATCAGAAGCCGCTTCGGTATGCCCAGCCCTTCTTAAAACACCGTCTTTTTTAGCTCTTAATGGAAAAATATGCCCAGGCATACCGAAATTTTCTAGTTTTTCGTTAGGGTCTATAAGAGCTTTAATCGTTCTATAACGGTCATAAGCGGATATTCCGGTTGTACAACCATCTAACAAATAATCAACGGAGATGGTAAAAGGAGTATGATGCTTGGTAGTATTATCTTTGACCATCAAATCCAATCCTAATGCATCGCAACGGTCTTCAGTTAATGAAATACAAATTAAACCTCTTGCTTCTTTGGTCATAAAATTGATGATTTCAGGTGTAACAAAATGAGAAGCAATAATTAAATCCCCTTCATTTTCACGGTCCTCATCATCAACGACTACAATCATTTTTCCATTTTTTATATCTTCAATTGCTTCTTCAATGCTATCTAAACGAATTTTAATATCTTCCATAATTTATGATAAATGTGTATAAGGTACAAAAATAAAACTAGCTTCTTCAGGTAACATTAACAAAAAACAAGCATAATCATCGGGTGATTTGTAAGTAACTTTAAATGCTTCTATTCTATCAGAATGAATGATTTGCTTTTTTTTTAATTCTTCTAACATAGAAATGTAAAAGTACCATTTTAAGTTCAATTTTTCAGGAGTAAATAATAAAATTCCTAAATCAACAGGCAAAGAAGATGCAATAAAGATGGGATAATCAGTAATTCCGTTATTCATAGTTTCTTTAGAAATTTTTTGTAAAGCCAAACAAACTGACTTAAAATCATCATAAAATGACTGTAAAACAGGGCTGATTTCTGGATTCATAAATTATTGAAAATTAAAATAACATATTAACATCACCAAGACCCTCCCGAATCAAAACAATTTCATCATCAGAACAATCTACTAAGGTAGAAGGAATTAAACCACAGTTTCCTCCATCTATCACAATATCTACTAATTTACCATATTTTTCATAAATTTCTTCTGCATCATTCATATATTCTAAATATACATCATCTGATTTTAAGCTGGTTGTCAAAATAGGGTTCCCTAACATTTTAACAATCTCTGTTGGAATATTATGATTAACTACACGAATTCCAATTGTTTTTCTTTTAGATTGAAAATGTCTAGGAATATTTTTTGAAGCATTTAAAATAAAAGTATAAGGACCAGGAAGAACTTTTTTCATTACCTTATAAATGGGTGTAGAAACTTGAACTGCATAATCAGAAATAATTTTTACACTTTCTGCAATACAAGCAAAATGTTCCTTTTCAGGATTAACGCCTTTTATTCTACAAACTCTTTCAATAGCTTTTTTGCTTTTAATATCACATCCCATTGCATAAACAGTATCCGTAGGATAAATAATTACACCATCAGACCTTAAACAATCTACTACTTGTTTTATAAGCCTTTCTTGTGGGTTTACGGGGTGTATAGATATTAACAAACTTCAAATTTTCCGCAAAGATACTGATTATTTTGTTGATTTAAAAATTTAAGTCATAAAAATTCGTAAAGAGCAAGGTTCAGAATTGAAAAAGCAATGCTCTGAATAGATTACTTCAATTCTTCTAATGAATTTTTCGCTTCAATAAAATTAGAATTAATTTTTAAAGTCATTTCATAATATTTTTTGGCTAATTCTATATCATTATAATATTCAGCAATGGAACCCAACATAAAAGCAGCCCTATAGTCCTTAGGATTAAGTTTTAAAACTTCTTCAAAACTTTGAGTAGCCAAATCATATCTTTTTAATAGAAAAAAAGCGTATCCTCTATCATAAAAAGCGGAGGTATAAAAAGCATCTTTTTTTATTGCTTTGGAATAACTATCTATGGCTAACCTTAATAATCCCTCCTGTTCAACAGAATCTTTAACATTTAACGATTTTTGAAAATATAAACTACCTTCTAAATAATCACCAACCGGCAAATTCTCTTGTTTAAGAATTTTTTGTATCCATTCATTAGCTTTACTAAATTGCTTATAATCATATAAATATAATTCAGCCATTAAACTTAAACTTTTTGTGTGCATACTATCTTTTGCTAAAGCATTTTTTAAGTTTTGTTCAGTTAATGCAAGATTTTTTTGTTTGTAATAAGATAAAGCCAAAGCATGATAGTAATTAGGATTTTCATCTTTATCAATTGCTTTTTGGTACCATTTATTTGCTTCTTGATAATCATTTTTTAAAAAAAAACAATTCCCTAAATAAAACATTACATCAGGATTTTGATTAATGGTATGGTATGATTTTTTTAACCAAAATATAGAAGTATCCACTAAATCATAATTATAAGCATAAAAACCTTTTAAGTACATAAAATCTGCATCATTAGGTTTCAATTCTATAGCTTTATGAATGTTCAGAAAGCAATTAGTTGAATCACCTAGTAAATAATAAATATTGGCTCTTTCTGCGAGCAAACTTGCATCATTTGGATTTTTATCTAACAACTCATTTAAACCTTTTAATCGTTTTAAAAGGTTTTCTTGCTTTTCATTAATTTCAACTTTAGGCTTTTGGGTTTCTTGTTTTTCACTTACAGGTTTACAAGAAAAAAAAATAAAAATCAATACAAAAAATGTTAGTTTTCCGAGCATAATCTATAATTTGATTACAATTTTACAAAAAAAAAGAATAATTTTCAAAACAAAAAAATAAAACAAGCTACCAATATTTTTGGCAGCTTGTTTTATAAAAATGAAAATAAACAAATTTAAAATGGTAAATCATCATTTTCTTCCATATTGGAGTGAGATTCAGCAGTTGAAGGATTGGAAATATTAGAATTATTATTTTGAGTAGCATTAGGAGTACTAGAAGTTGAAGCATCTAATTTTACAATTCGCCATGCGTCCAAAGTATTAAAAAATACTTCTTGATTTTGTTGGTTAATCCATTTTCTGCCTTTTAAATTAAATGAAATTTCTACTTTATCCCCTAATTTAAAATTGTTTAAATCGTCACATTTTTCTTGAATAGCCTCAAACTTAATGAATTGAGGATAACTAGGATTTTCAGAATATTCAACAACAAATTCTCTTTTTCTAAATGTTGCATTTACTTGTTGAGTATCAAAGATACGATAAACTATTCCTGTAATTTGCATATAATATTATTTAATTTATTCAATGATAATAATTTCCACTCTACGATTCCATTGTTTTAAACGTGGGTTATTGTTATCGTATAATGGAACAGATTCACCTTTTCCTTCAATAATAATTCTTGAAGGTTCAATTCCTTGGTCAACTATATATTGTTTAACAGTAGAAGCTCTATTTTCAGATAATTTTTGGTTATAGGATTCTGAACCATCAGCATCTGTATGACCAGTAATTTTGATTTTAATAGTAGGTAAAATTTTCATTAAGTGAATGAGGTTTTCTAATTCGGGGATAGATTCCGTTTTTAAAGAAAATTTATCAAAATCAAAAAAGTGCCAACTTAACAAAATTTTGTTACCCATTTGATTTTTTTGTAAAGAAATATGCTTGGGTTGTACATTGATTTCTTCTCCAGGGAAAACATAAAAATCCTCAAAATACCTTAAATATCCCGCAGCTTCCACTTCAATTTTATATTTTTTCCCAGAAAATGCTGGTATAATAAATTTACCAGTTTTTGCGTCTGTAGAAATCTTTTGAACTACTTCATTAGTTTTTGCATCTAAAAGTTTTATATCTCCTTTAATCGGTTTACCACTCACTAATTCAAAAATATTCCCTCTTAAAATTACAGGAGCCCCAATGGTTTCTTCTATTTCATTGTTAGCAAACGATGAGTTACTAGGTGAAATTAGAGTACCATTTTTATAAGCTGTATAAATACTATCTTTTTGTCTTTCTAAGTCTCTTAAAGCCATTACAGAATCTTTAAAAGAAGGATTCCAATCAATCGTATAAATATCCATTCCACCAAACCCTCCAGAACGATTAGAAGAAAAATATCCAATTTCTGTAGCATTGTTTATAGAATAAAAAATATCATCAGCACCGGTATTTAATGGATAAGGCAATTTTTCTGGGATTCCTGCATCTAAATCCCCAAGTTTAATTCTGAAAATATCATAACCACCATTACTTAAATCAGAACGAGAAGAAAAATATAAAAATTCACCAATAATAAATGGGGCATCTTCATCATACGGAGAGTTAATAGTTAATAGTTCAGGTCTAGACCAACCATCAGCTTCTCTTTGTGATACATAAATATCTAAACCTCCCTTTCCACCAGGACGGTTTGAGGTAAAATAAATAGTTTGAAAATCTTCTGTAAAACAAAATGAAGTTTCCCAGAATTTAGTATTGATTCCTTTTAATGGAACGGGCTTTGTCCATTTTTTACCGATTTTTTTTGTTACACAAATATCTCCACCATTTTTAGAAATGTAAACATACATTTCATTACCTTCAGGTGTAACCATAATTGAAGCTTCATGATTTTTTTTAGACTTAACACTGTGTAATTCCGTTTTATGCCAAATACCTGTATTCGTTTCAAGCTCAGCATCGTAAATATCTTCATTAATATCGTGATGATAAGCTGCAAACTGATATTGCTTCACTCCCTTTCTGGGTCTTCTGGAAGTAAAACGCATTTTGGTAAATTCAGGATTTAAAATAGGGGCATATTCTGAATATCTTGTATTCACAAACGGACCAATATTTTTTATAAGTACTATTGCACTGTCTTTTACTGCATCTATACCATTTTTACATTGTTGAATAAAATGATCCATTAATGGAATAGAGTCTCCCGTAGTATTTTCTTTATGAAGTTCATAATAAGTAATAGCATTTTCAAATTCGTTATTCATATGATAAACTTCGGCAATTCTCAAATTTATATCTTTAAACATACCCGGACTCATTGCATTAGAATGCTCAAAAAATAAATGCGAATTTTTATAATCTTCTACTTCTCTGTAACAAATTCCAAGTAAATATGCAGCATAAGCATCGGTTGCATTTTTGTTAAGTGCCAAATGTAAGTAAGGAATAGACTTATGAAACTCACCTATTTTCATTAATCTTCTTGCTTTCTGTATTTCTTTTTTTTGTGCATTTAAATTAGTTGAGGCTATACCCAAAAATAAACAAAATAAAAGTAGTGAGCGTGATAAGCTTTTCATGTATTGTATAATTAATTTAAAACGCAAAGTTAATATTTTTTGTATTTGCAATATAATTTGAATTGATGTTTAAACGGAAAAAAAAGTTTTTTTATCCACAGAAAAATGCAAAGGAAGTAAATTCAATTTCTGCTCCTAAATCTTTTAATTGTTATATCAATTTATTTAATTGATTTTTAACAATATTTTCAATTTCTTTTCTAGATAAAGGTGAAAAATAAAGTATAAAGAAAAAAATCAACTAATCGCATAAAATATACAAAAAAGCATTCAATCCTACCTTTATAAATGAAGTAGATTTTTTTTCTAATATAAAAATAGGAGTGCAATATTTTCACTCCCCTATCTCTCTTTTTATGAATGATTAAATAATTGAAAAAAAATAGGGATTGCTAAAGAATTAGCAATCCCTAACCATTTTTTGTAGTAATTATAAAACCAATGCTATTGCAATCATTATAATTAATAAATATAATAGTAAACCTAATCCTCCTGTTATTATACCAGCTATTCCCATACCTTTACCTTTTTTGTCTCCGATTAAACCATAAATACCATATCCAATTCCACATAAACATGAAAAAAAACTATAAAATGATACTTGTAAAAATAGAATGCTGATAAAACC
>CALLMJ010000169.1 GCA_938006875.1 uncultured Bacteroidia bacterium | reverse complement strand
TTATTAATGATATTAAATCCTTCATTATTAGGATTATCTGATGCATCAGAAGCTTCCAAAATTAGTTTTGTGATGGTTGGAGTATGGTGGATTTTCTTCGCTCAATTTGCATTTAAAAAGCTAAAACCTTATGAAAAACCTACTTACATTCAATTCTTTATGTTAAAAGAAGGTATCAAAGAGTGGTTAAAAACCTTACAAGAAGTTACAAAAACTCAGACACTAAAACTATTTTTATTAGGTTTCTTTTTTTTATCTATGGGTGTTCAAACTATTATTCTGTTAGCATCTTTATTTGGAGAAAAAGAAGTAAAAATGGAAAGCACAGAATTAATTCTTGTAGTTATCATTGTTCAAATAGTGGGTATGGTTGGTGCTTGGTTATTCTCAAAAATATCTCAATGGAAAGGTACAAAAACTAGCATTCTAATATCGCTATTTTTGTGGTTTTTTTTGTGTTTTAGAGCCTATTTTGTACAAGAAAAATATAGTTTTTTTGCTTTAGCGGGTCTTCTAGGTTTAATTATGGGAGGAATACAATCTCAAAGCCGTTCTTTTTATTCTAAAATATTGCCCGAAACCAATCAAGATAATGCCTCTTATTTTAGTTTTTATGATATATTAGAAAAAATGGCTATAGTTATCGGAACTTTTTCTTATGCAACCATTGAGAATTTAACAGGTAGTTTAAGGAACTCCATAGTGTTTATGAGTATATTTTTTGTTTTAAGTTTTTTATTTATTTATCGTATAAATTTTGAAAAAAGTATGAAACAATAAAATGATTTCCCAAAAAATCTTATATTTGCAACAAAATCTTAATTTTAAACGTAAGAATATTTATGACAAAAGATATTTTAATTGTAGTAGGTTCCACAGAAGACATTATTATCTTAAAAGAAGCTATTAACTTTTTGGAAAAAATTGGAGTAGCTTATGACATAGTGGTTTGCCATCCTCAATTAAGCCCAGGAGAATTTTATACATTAGGCTCAAATGCTCATAAACAAAATTATAAGGTAGTTATTGGAGCTTCATCGGATTGTCCGAGTATAGCAGGTAATTTTGCTGCATTATCACCATTACCTGTAATTTCTGTTCCAATAGTTAAACATCACCCAGTAGGAGGGTTAGACTCAATTTTAACTTCTTTGCAAATGCCCGAAGGTGTTCCTGTTGCTACGGTTAGTACCAATACCCCTCAAAATGCAGCACTATTAGCCTTGCAAATGTTAGCTATTGCGCATCCTTCCTATCAAGAAATTATTATTGCATACAAAAAAAAGCTAAACGAAAATATTTTAGAACAAAATAAACTTTTACAATCTAATTTACAAAGCTTTATTTCTTAAATATTATGTTAAAAATTTATTTTTTTTCTCTCTTTGGAATAATTTTTTTTATTGGCTGTGATAAAGTAAAAGAACCTTATGTTGAAATAAAAGAAGATATAGACTCTACATGGAAACCAACATTTCCTGAAAGAAGTAATCCATTAAAAAAAGTTTTACTAGAAGATTTTACAGGTCATCAATGTGGAAATTGTCCAAGAGCGCATGAAGAAGCTCAAAATTTAACCAGCCAATATCCCGGTAGATTGGTGATATTAAGTGAACATGTTGGATATTTTGCTGAGGTGAGAATCTCAGGAAAATATACTTATGATTTCAGAACCAGCGTGGGTAATGAAATAGATAATGAGTTTGGTGCTAGTGCTGCTGGTCTCCCAAAAGGTATGGTGAACAGAATTACCTATAACAATTCAAAAATTCATGATAGAAATGTTTGGAACACCATTGTATCCCAAGCATTACAAAATCCTATTCAAGCAGATATTCAAATCCTTTATAAATGGAATAATTCCCAAGAAAAATTGAATGTAGCAGTTCAAGTAAAAAATATTCAATCTACAAGTCCAAACTTAAAATTATTTGTTTATTTAGTAGAAGATTCTATCATCAATTGGCAAAAAGATTATAGTAAAAACCCACAAGACATTCCTGATTATGTTCATAGACATGTTTTAAGAGCTCCATTTAATGGAACATGGGGTGAAAATGTAACATGGACAAATAATTTGTTTGAGAAAAGGTATGCTTTAAATATCAATTCTGAGTATAATAAGCAAAAACTTTATGTTATTGCAGCTCTTTATGACAATAGCTCCAAAGAAATTCTTCAAGTAGAAGAAGTTAAAATTCAGTAAACCCCAATCATCCAATCCGATGAATCATAATTATCAAGAGGATAAAGTACCAGGTAAATTAATTTTAAATGTTTTAGAGAGTTTTGGTTTTTATAATGAATGGATAACTAAAACGTTCCATATGCACGGAATACCAGAAATTAATACTCATAAAGATTATAGTATATCTGTTTGTATTCAAATGCTTGAAGTTCTCAAAAAAGAGTCTGGAACGAATACTATATTTAAATTAGGTCTTGAAACCTCCAAAATTTACAAACTGCCTTCTACTTATAATCAATTTAAAAATCCTCATGAAATTTTACCTTTTTTAGATTATGCTTATAAATTGAATATAAAAACTTATGAAGACCATTCTTTTTATTATTACGAAAAATTGAATGACCAACAAGCGGTATTTAGGTCATCAACACCATTTCAGTGTGAATTTGAAAAAGGCTTTATAACA
>CALLMJ010000168.1 GCA_938006875.1 uncultured Bacteroidia bacterium | reverse complement strand
ATTTTATATCATGGGGATTTTAAATATTACTCCTGATTCGTTTTCTGATGGTGGTAATTATTTATCTTTAAATCAGCAAATTAAACAATTTGAAAAATTAATTCAGGAAGGTTCTAAAATTATAGATATTGGTGGACAATCTACTAGGCCTAATGCTCAACGTTTTTCTTCACATGAGGAATGGTCAAGAATTGAACCTATTTTAAAATGGGTAAATAAAAATTGCCCTAATGATATATTGGTTTCTGTTGATACCTTTTATTCAGAAGTAGCCAAAAAATCTTTAGATTTAGGTGTAAATATTATCAATGATGTACTTGGAGAAGAATATGAAAAAATGATATGCCTATGCAAGCAATACCAAGCATGTTACGTATTAATGCATTCCAAAGGTAATCCCCAAACGATGCAAATTAACCCTACTTATGAAGATGTTGTTCAAGAAGTTTATCAATTTTTTTTAGAGAAGTTAAAAATTGCTTATGAATTAGAATTCTACGAGATGATTATAGATTTAGGATTTGGATTTGGAAAAACCCTTGAGCATAACTATCAATTATTCAATAACATAGAACTATTCCAAAATTTAAACTTACCAATTTTAGTTGGAATTTCTCGTAAATCTATGGTCAGTAAATTTTTTCAAGAATCATGGAAGGAATTAATCCCCATACAAGAAAGTTTACATTATGAGTTGATACAAAAGGGAGTAAATATTTTGAGGGTACATGAACCTTTGTGGGTAAAAAAGAATTACGAACTTTTACAATGGAGAAAAAATTTAGATAATTAAAATTCCACAATTCAAAATTCTTCAAATTCAATTTTGTTAAAAAAAAATTAACAAATAAGTTACTTTAAATCAAATGATTAAATTAAATAATCTGTTTATAATCCATAGTGTAGCATATAGTAAGTTTGAAACATTAAATTTGCATTTTATTATATGGAGGCATTTACATTATGGATTGAAAAACATCTAAAAGGTGATAAAATTATATGGTTAGTAGTTTTTTTATTAGGATTAATAAGCCTTTTAGCGGTTTATAGTTCAACTTCTGCATTAGCTTTTCGCTACCAAGGAGGTAATACTGAATATTATTTCTTAAAACACTTTTTTTTACTGCTTGCTTCCTTTTTAGTGATGTTTGTTGTACATCAATTGGATTATAAGTTCTTTTCCAAAATTAGTTTTTTGCTTTTGTTAATCTCTGTAATTTTGTTGTTATACACATTGCTTCAAGGAGACCAATACGAAATTAATGATGCTCAAAGATGGATAACCTTATTGGGTCAATCTTTTCAAGCTTCTGATTTAGCAAAATTTTCTTTAATAGTATACTTAGCAAGAGTACTCACTGAAAAACAAGATTTTATCAAAGATTTTAACAAAAGTTTTTTACCTAGTATTATTTTTGTTTCTATTATTTGTGGTTTAATTGCACCTGCAAACTTGAGTACGGCTATTTTATTATTTATTTGTAGTTTAATTTTAATGTTCATTGCGGGTATAAGTATTCGCTATTTAGCTACCTTAATAATTATTGGTTTTGTGGGTATGATGATTTTAATGTTTACCGTAAAAAGAGGGGAAACTTGGAGAAATCGTTTAAGAGATTATGTAGAAAGAATTAGTTCAACGGATTATGAACCGAATTACCAAACTGAACAAGCCAATATAGCGATTTCAACAGGTGGAATTTTAGGAAAAGGTGTAGGAAAAAGTGTACAAAGAAATTTTCTTCCTCACCCTTATTCAGATTTTATTTTTGCTATTATATTAGAAGAGTATGGTCTTTTGGGGGGCTTAATTATTTTAGGATTGTACTTTGTTTTGTTGTTCAGAAGTTTAGCAATTATTACGGTATCTAAAACATTTGGTGCACTTTTAGCAGCAGGTCTTTCCTTTTTGATTGTTATTCAAGCATTGATTAATATGGGAGTAACAGTCGGGATTTTACCTGTAACGGGTCTGCCTCTCCCTTTGATTAGCATGGGAGGTACCTCTTTGTTATTTACGGGAGTTTCTATTGGAGTAATTCTTAGTGTGAGTAGAGCCGCATTAACTGAAAATCAACTATCTAACTCATAATTTATGCTCAAAAAAGTAATAATAACTGGTGGAGGTACAGGAGGACACGTTTTTCCAGCCATCGCAATTGCTAATATATTAAAAAAGTACAACTCTGAAATTGACATTTTGTTTGTTACTGCTAATGGAATGGAAGTACCTATTATTCAAAAAAATAATTTCCCTTTAAAAAATATCTGGATTTCAGGATTTTATAGACAAATCAATTTAAAGAATATTTTAAGAAATCTTACTTTACCTCTCAAATTGATAGTTTCAAGATACCAAGCTCATCACATTATTAAAGAATTTCAACCTCAAGTTGTAATTGGTGTAGGTGGTTATGCTGCATATCCGACCCTTCAACAAGCCATTAAAAAAAACATACCCACAGTAATTCAAGAACAAAATGCCTATCCCGGCATGACCAACCGCATGTTGGCTCCCCATGTAGATTTAGTGCTTTTAGGTAATGAATTAGCTTCAGAAAAACTAAATTGTAAAAGAAAAGTTTATTCTGGAAATCCTGTAAGAAAAAATATATTTGAAGGAAATAAACAAAAATTTTGTCAAAAATATGGATTAGAAAATAAACCTACATTACTGATTTTGGGTGGAAGCTTAGGTGCCAAAACATTAAATGTGGCTACATTGAACCATTATGAGCATTTGTTAAATGAGGGTTTTCAAATTATATGGCAATGTGGTAATATTTATTACGAAGAATTAAAAAGTCAGGTGAAAATTCAAAAAGGAATAGTATTATTACCTTTTATAGAAGACATGCCTGATGCTTATGCGTGCGCTGATTTGGTTATCAGCAGAGCAGGGGCTATGTCAGTTTCGGAATTAATGAACTTAAGAAAACCTTCAATTTTGGTACCTTCCCCAAATGTAGCCGATGACCATCAAACTTTTAATGCTCGTTCCCTCGCTGACTATGGTGCTGCAATTACTATCCCAGACCAACTTCTCAATTCTAAATTGTTAGAACAAATTCATTTTCTTTTTCATCAAAATTCTTTACAACAAATTCAAAATCAATTGAATATGTTAGAACTCCCAGATACAGAAAATATTATTTTAACGGAAATCCAAAAATTAGTATCATGAATTTTCAATCGGTATTTTTTCTGGGTATTGGTGGAATTGGAATGAGTGCAATAGCAAGATTTTTAAAATTAAAAAATGTTTCTATAGCAGGATACGATAAAACCCAAACTACACTAACTCAACAGCTTCAAAATGAAGGTATTACAGTTATTTATGAAGATAATCCTAATGTTCTTTCTGATTACGATTGTGTTGTTTATACTCCAGCCATTCCCAAAGATTTAAAATTATTCCAAGAAGCTTTAAAATCACAAAAACCTTTATGGAAAAGATCACAAATATTAGGAGAAATCTCTAAAAGTTTTAAAACCTTAGCTATTGCTGGAACTCATGGAAAAACCACAACCTCTGGAATGCTTGCACACCTTTTGAAAAGCTCTCATATTGATTGCTCTGCTTTTATCGGTGGAATTACAAAAAACTATCAATCCAATTACTTACTAGGACACGAACCGATTTTAGTGGTTGAAGCTGATGAATATGACCGTTCTTTTTTGACTTTATTTCCTGAATATGCTATTATAACTTCCACAGATTCAGATCATTTGGATATTTATAAAACTCATGAAGGATTTCAATTAGGTTTTCAACAATTTGCAAGCCAAGTACAAAATAAGATTTATCTTCATGAACACTTAAAAGATTTTTCTCAAAAAATAAATAAACCATTTGATTTTTATGGAATTACAGGAAATTCCAATTATTATTTGAAATTAAAAGGTTCAGAAGGTCTGACAAACTATTTTGATTATTATTCACCAAGCCATCAAATTAAAGATTTAGAGTTATATTTTCCCGGAGAACACAATTTAAAAAATATCTGTGCAGCGATAACTTTAGCCTTAGAATCGGGTTCTTCGGAAGAAGGAATTAGACTAGGAATAAAAACTTTTCAAGGAATTCAAAGAAGATTTGATATTCAGATTTATGAAAAAGATTTGATTTATATTGATGATTATGCACATCATCCAGAGGAAATTTCATCGGTTTTGAGTGCTGTCAAAAAATTACTACCCAATTTTCAGATGATTGTCATTTTTCAACCTCATTTATTTACAAGAACAAGAGATTTTTATAAAGAATTTGCAGTAAGTTTAAGCATTGCTGATGAAATCATATTACTTCCAATTTATCCAGCAAGAGAGTTATCCATACCCAACGTATCGTCGGAAATTATTTATCAACAAATTCAACAAAAAAATAAATATTTAATAAATTTGCAGGAGGTTATACATTTTGTTCCAAATTTAATTAATAGACCTTCTGTAATACTTACAGTTGGAGCAGGTGATATTGATACCATTGTTGAACCTTTAAAAAAACAACTAATCTAAATGAAAAGTATAGCTATAAATCCTAAATTATTGCTAATATTAGCGATTATTTGTTTAACCGCTGGTATGATAATTTATTCTAATGAGTACCAAAACAACAAAATTTGTAGAGATGTAATTGTTCATTTTAAAAATGAAAAGGAATTACCTTTTTTAGATGCTGAAAATGTCAAGCAAATTATAGAAACCCCATTAATACTTGGAGAAACCTATCACAAAATAAATTTACAAGCCCTTGAAAATAAATTAAGAAAAAATCCTTTTATTCAAAATGCAGAATTGTTTATTAGATCTGATAGAGCATTACAAGTAAATATTGAATTAAAAGAAGTTGCTGCAAGAGTATTTGAAAATAACGGAAAAAGCTATTATATTGATTTTCAAGGAAAAAAAATACCTTTATCACCCAACTATACAGCCAGAACCCTAATTATAAGAGGAGACTTTAAAGAAGATATTCAAAATAGATACATTCAAAATGAACATTTAAAAAATTCTTTATTATTTTTAAAATTTATTTCTCAACATTCTGAATTTTCATTGATTTTATCAGAATTGAAAATTTCTGATGAAGGAAATGTGGAATTGTATCCTGAACTTGGTAATTTTGTCATTGACTTTGGTAGTTTTGATGATTATCAGCAGAAATTACAAAATTTATGGATATTCTATAAAAATGTACTACCAAAAGTAGGCTGGAATTATTACGAAAAAATTGTATTAAAATATAACCATCAAATATTGGGTAGAAAAAAAATAGTATAATATGTCAAGCGAAAATAACATAATAGTAGGATTAGATATAGGTACAACAAAGGTTTGTGCTATTGTAGGTCGAGAAGATGAATATGGAAATATTGATATTTTAGGAGTTGGTAGAGCAGACTCTGAAGGTGTGAATAGAGGCGTAATCACTAACATAGATAGAACCGTTGAAGCCATTAAAAGAGCCGTTGCAGAAGCCGAAAATCAAGCAAATGTGGATATTCGTTCTGTATATGTAGGAATAGCAGGGGACCATATAAGAAGCATGCAATTCAAAAACATGATTACTTTGAATAATCCCGATATGATTATTAGGGAAGAAGATGTAAATCGCTTGATAGAAAATACCTTCCAAATTCCAATCGCTCCGGGAACGGAAATTGTTCATGTTTTACCACAAGATTATACCGTGGATAATGAAAGAGGTATTACAAAACCAGTGGGTTTTGCTGGTGTCCGATTAGAAGGGAATTTCCATGTAGTAACAGCTCAAACTACTGCCGCAAAAAATATATTTCGTTGTGTAGAAAAAGCAGGTTTAGAAACCATCGAGTTGGTTTTAGAGCCCATAGCTTCAAGTTTTGCGGTTCTTGAAGATGACGAAAAAGAAGCAGGTGTTTGTATGGTAGATATTGGGGGAGGAACAACAGACATAGCAATTTTTAAAGACTATATCATAAAACATACTGCGGTTATTCCGTTTGGAGGTAACGTAATTACTGAAGACATTATGCAAGGTTGTTACTTAACCAAAAAACAAGCTGAAAAACTCAAAAAAGAACATGGTGCAGCAATTTTTGAAAAAATAAGTAATGACGATTATATTTCTGTTTCTCAATTACAAGGAAGACCTCCCAAAAACATTAGTCGTAGAATGTTAGCTCAAATTATACAAGCACGTTGCGAAGAAATTATTGAATTTGTTGCCACAGAAATTAAAAATGCAGGTTTTGATAAAAGAAAATTAATCGGCGGTATAGTGGTTACTGGTGGTGGCTCTCAAATGTTGTATCTCAAAGAATTGTTTGAATACGTTACAGGAATTGATACTCGTATTGGTACAGTTTCTGGAAATATTTCTAAAGGTTTAGTAAATGAAGTAAATCATCCATCTAATGCAACAGGTGCTGGTCTGGTAATTTATGGTTTTAAAAATAATATTACCGTAAATTTGAATGATATTCACCAAGAAAAAACTCAACCCAAAACCATTAAAACCAATAACAGCGCTGGATTTATGTCAAAAGTAAAAAGTTGGTTTGAAAAAACTTTAACTGGAGAAAATATTGAATAAAAAATTTTTATAACATATCATCAACTAATTTAAAAAAACAAAATATGGAAATTGACTTTGTTGGTAATTCACAAAATAGCATCATTAAAGTTATCGGAGTTGGAGGCGGAGGTACCAATGCAGTGAATGCAATGTTTAAAGCAGGCATACAAGGGGTAGACTTTTTAATTTGTAATACAGATATTCAATCTTTAAATAATAGTAACGTAATTAACAAAATACATTTAGGAAAAAATCAAACCAAAGGGCTCGGCGGAGGAGCAGATCCAGTTGTTGGTAAACAATCTGCTGAAGAATCCATTGACGAAATTAAAGAATATTTAAAAAATAATACCCAAATGGTATTTATTACTGCGGGAATGGGCGGTGCAACAGGTACAGGTGCATCTCCAGTTATTGCTTCCATCGCAAAACAAATGGGCATTCTAACCGTTGGTATTGTTACAACTCCTTTTTTAATGGAAAGTAAATGGAGAATGGATATTGCTATGTCTGGCATTCGTAATTTAAAAGAACATGTTGATACACTTATTGTTATCAATAATCAAAACTTAATTAAACTTTTGCCAAAGAACATTAAAATGAAAGATGCTTATGGTAAAGTTGATGAGGTTTTATTAAATGCAGCAAAAGGTATTTCCGAAATTATTACAAAAAGCGGTTATATCAATGTGGACTTTGCGGATGTTAGAACCATCATGAAAGATGGGGGTTCTGCTATTATGGGTACTGCTTCTTTTGAAGGCGAAAATAGAGCTTTATTGGCGGTTGAAGAAGCTTTATCTAGTCCTTTATTAGATAATGTGGATATTTCAGGTGCAGAAGGTGTATTATTAAATATCACTGCCTCAGAAGATACTTTAACTATGGAAGAAGTTTCTATTATTGGAGAATATGTAAATAATGCTGTAGGTGAAAATGCAAAAATCATTTTTGGGCAAGTTTATGATGAGTCCATGGGTGATAAATTATCGGTAACTGTTATTGCTACTGGTTTTGATAAAAAAAAATCTCAAAAAAACACCAACCTTTCTCTCTCTTTGACTGATACCTCCATCACTACCTCCAAAAATGAAGTTTTATTTGTCCCCGATGAGCCTTTAAAAATCAATAATTCATTCAATATAAGTAAATTTTTTCAAAAAGAAAAACCCAATGAACCTATTCCTGTTCAAGATGAAGTATCTTTGGTAAATGCTAATTTAGACTCATCGGAAAAAGAATGTTATCAAGAAAAAGTCTCTCAAGAGCCAGCCTCTACTGTCTCTGAACCTAATAATCCTAGTAATTACTTGCTAGAAAACGCTGATAAAGATTTATTAGAAGAAAAAAAACAAAAAGTTTTGAATGATGCTCAATTAGATTACAAAAATACTGAAAGAATGAAACAATTAGAAAACCAACCTGCTTGGGTAAGAAGAAATATAACGCTTGAAGATTCTGTTGCTTCAAATCCTAAACTTTCAAAATTAAGTGTAGATATTGACCAAAATGGAAAAGGCAAATTAAGAGACAATAACTCATTTCTATTCGATGCTGTTGATTGATAAAATATGAAATTACACAAAGAAGCATTTCCAACGGCCTTATATGCTATTTTCCCAGTTTTAGCGATTATTATTGTTACTTTTTTTTATTTACCTTTTGGTTTTTTTATTCCGATAGGTATGCTAGGATTTGTATTTATTTTTTTGGTTCTGAACTTTTTTAGAAACCCTGAAATTCAAATTGAACAAAATATTAACTACGTTTTGGCTCCTTGTGATGGTAAAGTGGTTGTTATTGAAGAAGTTTTTGAACCTTTATATTTTAAAAAAAATATGAGGCAAATTTCCATTTTTATGTCTCCATTAAATGTACATGTAAATAGAACACCTATTGGAGGAAAAGTGGTTCATTGTGAATATTATCCTGGTAAATTTTTAGTTGCATTCCATCCAAAATCTTCCTTAGAAAATGAACAAACTTACTTGGTTATGGAGAATGAAAAATTTACAGTAGGATTTAAACAAATAGCAGGTGCAGTTGCTAGAAGAATTAAATGGTATGTAAAATCTGGTGATATACTAGAACAAGGGCAAGAGTTTGGTTTTATTAAATTTGGTTCAAGAATGGATATTTTTATTCCTGTAGAGGCTAATGTTCAAGTAGAACTTCATCAAATCACTTGGGCTGGGAGAACAGTTTTAGCTAAAATTGATTAATTTATTTTTGAATTAGACCGTTCAAAATTTGCATGGTATGTATATAAAATACAAATCGCATAAAATTTGCTAATTTTGTTAAGATTATTAATTGTTATTCATGAACTTTTTTAAGGTTCTAAACAAACTTATAACCAGTGATTCAAAACTAATTACCTACTATCAATTTGTTCGTTTAGGAAGTAATATTTTTTTGGCTATTATTTTTAGTAAATTTTTTTATGACCCACAAAAACTATCAGAATATGAAACCTTAGTGCTTTCAATTAGTACTTTTGTTTTTTTTTGGAACACAGGATTTATTCGTTTTTTTCAGTCATATTTCCCTCAATTTAAACAAAATTCTTTAGATTTTTTTTTGAGTCAAATTCTCACTGCTTCTATGATTGTGGGATTAATAACTTTTTGGGTTTTTAATTTTATACAAAACCGATGGGATATTTTGAGTGGGTTAATTGGAATCAAAATTTTTACATCTATAATCAGTAATCCCATTGAATACTATTGGATTGCACATAAAAAACACCATTGGGTTTTTGGGGTAATTAACATTTATTTTACTCTTTTTATTTTGTGGTCAGTTTTGGGATATTTAATATTGGGATTTGGAGCGATGCTTTTAGGTTGGGTTTTTTTAGATATTCTCAAACTTTTACTTTTTACAAAAAATTTAGAATTTAGCTTCAAAATTTTTGAAAAACCTATTCTCTATAATTTATTTTTTTTAAGTTTTAGTGCTTTACTTTCTGGTGGAGTAGAATATATCAATTTTTGGTTAGTTAAAATTTATTATACAGATTTTGAATTTATTATATACCGCTATGGAGCAAGAGAAATTCCATTTTCAGCATTAATGGCTTATGGATTATCAGCTGCCTTAACTTCTCAAATTCAAACTCAAAATTTATCATTAAAAGATGTTAAAATTAAAATTAGAAAACTTTTACATTCCACTTTCCCAATTACTATTTTTTTATTGATGATTTCCAATGCTTTATTTCAATTTTTGTATGGTAAGAATATTGCACAAGCCGCAAAAGTTTTTGATATTTTCTTACTTTTAAATATTTCAAGAGTTTTGATTTTTGATATTTATTTATTGGCCAATCAAAAACACAGATTTTTTTTATTTACAGCAACAACAGAAATTTTGATAGTTTCGTTAATTAGTGGTTTGGGTATTTATTGCTCGTGGAAAGTAGAATATTTAGGGTTTTCCGTTTTGGTTGCATACCTTTTTGAGAGGTTTATTTTAGCTTTGAAGGTTAAGACTTTAGATATTAACGTTACACATTTTTTTCCCATGAATTGGTGGTTATTGTATTCATTTATAACATTAGGAATATTTCTTGCAAAGCATGGAATTTAAAAAAAATAAAAATGTAACTTCTTGGAAATCAATTCTTAAAATTTTTTTTCTTTCGTTCAAAAAGTTATGATTTTAATTAATGGATTGAAAATATTTATACATGGAATTATAAAATTTAATCCTCAAAAATAAAAAAATTATTTTTTCCCACCAAACCAGCGTAAAATTCCACCAATCCAATCAGATTTTTTTTCTTCTTTGGTTTCAATAGATAAATCTTTCATTCCATAGGTACTGAGGCGAATCTCTTCAAAATTTTTTATAGAAAAAGTGTCGTTTTTAGGATAATGTTGCATAATACCAATATCAGGTATTAATAAATCTCTTGATATGTAATCAAAATATCGAAACATGTATTTGCTAATATCTTCTAATAGCTTTTTTGCTTCTTTTTCAGTTATTTGAAGTTTATTGGATAAAAACTGAGCAGTTTCAGATTTATATTCTTCTTTATAATCGTAAATAAATTCTTCCCTTGGTGCAATGAATTCATTACCTACACGGGTAGCAGGATGAACCACTTTAATAAATGTACCAATCTCTGGAATAGAAAAAGTATCTAACTCCCTAAATAACAATACTAAATAGGAAAAATAGGGTTCTTCCATTTGACTTTTTATATTAAAATAAAAATCTAAAGCCTGCATACCCATATATTGGAATTTCTTGATAATACCTAAAAAGATAATATTTTTGATTAAGTAAATTTTTTCCGCCTAAAAAGATTTGTGTATTGGGATTAAAATTATAACCCATGTTCAAATCTGCCAATAATACACCTTTTTGTTTAATGACGGAATTATCCAAAAGGTAACCTAAATAAATGGAACTTATGTAAGAAATTCTTGGAAATAATTCTAACTTTTTGTTTAAAATATATTTTGTTTCGAGTTTTAAGCGAAAATTGGGTTGATGAAAGTTAAATTCATAATTTTCTAATTTCCAATTTTGATAATTTATTTCAAATAAAATTTGAGCATCATTACGATTATTCCATTCCGTTTGAATATCCAAACCGTAAACTTTTGAAGCTTCATCATAAAAACCTGCCAAATATCCCTGTTGAACCCAACGATTTTGTATAAAACGGTCATCAAAAGAAGCATAAATAATCATCAAATTATTAACTTTTTTATAGTATCCAAAAGCTTGAATAGAAAAATAATTTAGATTCACTTTTCCACCTGCTAATATTTTCCATGGGGTAGTAGAGGATTGTTGATAAAATTGAGATTCTATAAATGGATATAACCTTTTGGTTTCCAATAATGTATTCAATGTACCTTCTCCTTGAATTCCTAAAAAGACCTCAAGCATTTTAGGAAAAATTTGATATTTAAGTTCTAATTCAGGTAATAAATAACTTAAACTATCCACTTTAGACCAGTGAACCCCAAATTTTAAACTTAATTGATTCAGATTCACTAAACCGTAAGGAATTACATCTAACAAAATTCTTGAATTGCTTTGGACTTCATTTTTTAAGTTAACTGATTGTATATTCCCTTGAAAACCAATGGTATATTTTTTAAAAGTGTAACTTAAATTGGGACTACTGATAATGTGAAATTCATGATTTTTCCATTTATCAGAATAAAATACTAAATTGAAAGGAATATTTGCATAAAAGCCCTGTTGTAAATTTCCATAAGTAAATTGATTAATCCAGTGAACATAAGAAAAATTACTTTTGATGGAATCAGAAGTTGGATTAACTTCCATAAAAGTACTGTCACCAAAATAATTAAAAATAAAACGATGATAATTTAATTTTGTGGTAAAAGTCATATTTTCTTTATGCCATCCGCCATGAGCATCATAATTCATGAAACTTCTTTGAGCATTAGGTACATAATTTTGAAATAACCCATTATACTCACCTGAAAAACCCCAATCTAAGTTTGCATTTCTACCTTGATTAAAGTTTAACAATAAATGAGGTTGTAATAATGAAGAAAAACTCAATTTTGCATAACCTTGGTACAATTTTTCTAAGGTAGGCTTTTGAAGCCCTTCCACTTTTAAAATAGGCAGAATCATTTTGGGTTGATGCTGAAAACTATCAGAAGCATACTGATATGGCAATTTGGGAGGTAATGTAAGGTTGATTTTAGGAAAATCTACTTTAAATTTTTGGCTTTCAGGCAACCATTCATTTCTTTCTAATTCTAAAACTAATGAATCTTGACCTTTCATGGGGTCATTTTGAGAGTATAAAAACGAAATATTTAAAATAAGAAATAGAATATTAAGAACGTATTTTTTCATAGGCTAATTCTAAAACTTTATTTACTTGATTTTCAATGGTTAAATTAGACGTATCTAAAACAATAGCATCGTCCGCTTTTTTTAGTGGACTTTCTTGTCTATTCATATCTTGATAATCTCTATCTATCAAATTGAGTCGGATTTCTTCTTCTGTCATAAGAATATTCATAGTTTGAAGTTCCTCAAATCTTCTTTTCACACGAGCCTCCATAGAAGCTTGCATAAAAATTTTAAGTTCTGCATTAGGAAACACAACTGTTCCAATATCTCTACCATCCATAACAATCCCTTTTTCTAAGCCCATTTCTTGTTGCTGTTTAACCAAAAACTTTCTTACATTTTTTAATGCACTCACTTGGCTAACATTTTCATTTACTATTTTAGTTCTAATCCATTGATAAACAGGTTGTTCATTTAAGAAAATTTGTGGTTGATCATCTACCTTAAAAAAACGTAGTTGAATTTGATTTAATAACTCATCAGAAGGCTCTTGAAATGGAATTTGATGAGTAATAAAATAATAAGTAACCGCACGATACATAGCCCCTGTATCAATAAAAACATAGTCTAATGCTTTAGCTACTAATTTGGCAGTAGTACTTTTTCCACAACCTGCATAACCATCAATAGCAATAATGATTTTTTTCAAGAGTTTACTTTTTGGCAAAAATAGTTACCAATTTTTTTGGTTAGTGATAAAACTTTTCCCAAATCACGAATTTTACGGAATTCATTTGTGAATAAATATAAACTTATACAATAGCGATGTTTGGCTTTTAATTTCATCTTACGAAAATCCTTATTATGCCATTATTTTTTTATGTTTTCTCCCATTCAAAAGGTACTAGACTTTTACCTACTAAATAAAGATCATTTCCTTAATTTTGATACTTTTTGTAATTCTTTCAAAAAAGCATGTTTTGAATAAATTTAACTTGTACTCGCAAATTAAGATTTGAGTTGTTTTTCTAAGTCAATAAAATAAAAAGCTTTAAGACTCTACGTTCAAATCATCCTTTTTTCTAATCTTAAACAAATAGAGAATTTTCATTTTTGGGGAAATCAAAAAAAATTAATTTGCCAGTATTCCCTGAAATTTCATTCCAATTTTCAAAAGGAAATTCTAAACAAGCAACAGAAGCCGTTGCAAAATAACCAACATTCTCTCCTGATAAATAATTAGCTAATAAGGAAACCGTGGGATTATGCCCAATCATTAAAATGGTATTTTTGTCGTTAGGAAAATTTTCAATAATTTTTAATAAAGTTTGAAGAGTGGAATCGTAGATTTTAGGTTCAATTTGAATAGGAATTTGAGGGTTGATACTCTCTCTAACCATTTGAGCAGTAGTATAAGCCCTAACTGCGTCTGAACTATAAATAATTTCGGGAATCACTTTACTTTTGACAATTCTTCTTCCCATTTCAGGAGCATTTTTTAAACCTCTTTCGTTTAACGGTCTTTGAATGTCAGAAAGAGGCAAATCCCATGAGGATTTTGCATGTCGCATAATTAACAATCTTTTCATATTTTAATTTAATGGCAAAGGATAAGGAGTTGAATATTCAATTTGAACATGGTTATTTTTCCAAATATACTGAAACCAAAATATTTGAATTACAGCCCAAGCAATGGATAAAATTACCCACAAAAAAAATGGTTCATACACATTGATTAAACCTAAAATTCCTGCACTGATGCTTAAATGTCTAATGATTTCGGATTTAAAAGCCCATTTTTTATTTTCCATAATACCCCCTAAGTTCGCTAAGGATAAAAGCACTAAAAGCGAACCACCTACTACGGTAAATTGAATTTCAATATTTTTATTAATAAAATCCGTTGCTAACTCTAAGAGTTGTGTAGAAAAAAGCAAAACAATAATAAAATGGAATATCAAATAATAAAGTGTGGAATGGGGTAAATGGGTATCATACTTATGGTAATTGGATTTATCAATTTCTACGGGATTGATAGGTCCACCAGTTTCTTTGGGTCTCCAACCAGGTTTTCCAAATAAAACCCAAAATTTATTTTTTAGTCCTTTAGCTTTTATTACTTCCTTAAATAAAGATTGGTAACTCCCTAAATTTGCCCATAAAGGGTTCCAACTATTTAAAGGAACAGTAATTCCATAAGTAGGTTCTTCTTCTTCTTCTTGGAAAGTTCCAAACATTCTATCCCAAATAATAAATACACCTGCATGATTTTTATCACAGTATTTAGGGTCTTTTCCATGGTGCACTCTATGGTGAGAGGGTGTATTCATAAACCATTCTAAAAATCCCAATTTCCCTACTGCTCTTGTATGTATCCAAAATTGATAAATCAAATTAATTCCCATAGTAATAAACCACATTTCAAAGGGTACACCAGCAAATGCAAACAATAAATAATAAAACCAAGAAAAAAATTGTTGAAAAATGCTTTGTCTTAATGCAACGGCTAAATTGTATTCTTCGGATTGATGATGAACTACATGAGAAGCCCATAATAAAGCAATTTCATGAGAATGACGATGAAACCAATAATAAACAAAATCAACTGCAATAAATACCCAAACCCATGTAACCCAAGAATCTTTTGAAATATATTGAAAATTAAAAAGTTGGGGAATACTCCAATGTTCATAAACATAATTATAACCAATACCAAATAAAACAAGTTTCATAAAAATATCAGCCACTTGTTGAGAAACACCACAACTCAAATCGTTGATAGTATCCGTTACTCGGTAATAATTTAACTTTCCTTTTTTCCATAAAATAAAAATTTCTAATGCCATCATTACAAAGAAAAATGGAATAGCGATTTTAACTACGTTAATCATATGTGCAAAATAAATATCAATTTTGAAATTTTCAAAATTATTTGAAAAAAAAATTAAAAATCTTTTTCTGAAAGATTTGGGTGCCCCCTCTCATTACGAACGGGTCGGTCTGCTACGTTTACACTGGGCTTGCTGAAGTGGGCTTCGCTGCTCGCATTCTTCCCAGCTAATGGTAGCGATAAAACCTTCACCTCATGAGTTAAGCATTTATTTTGCTTTTTCTTCAATTCAAAGCATTTTGCTAAAAAAATATTAAATGGGTTGCAAAAATATTTCATCTATAAAATTAAATATGAGATTTCCATTATTTTTGTGATATGAACTTTCTATTGGCTTTTGTTTTTTTATTAAGTTTTTTTATGAGTTTAAAGGGTCAAGTAACCCAAACTATTAGAGGAAAAATTCTTGAAAAAGAAACTCAACTTCCTTTGCAAGGTGCTACTATCCTTATTACTGACACCACCCTAAAAAAAGGGAGTTTGAGTGATGAAAAAGGAAATTTTAGGATTTCTGAAGTACCTGTTGGTAAATATTCCTTGAAAATCTCTTATATTGGTTACAATGATAAAATTTTAGATATTCAAGTTACTTCAGCAAAGGAAGTATTAATCAACGTTGAATTAGAGGAAAGTTTTACAGAAACACAAGAAGTGGTAATTGAAGGTGTGAAGAGAGGAGAAGTACAGAACGAATTAGCCATGGTGAGTACAAGGAGTTTTGATGTTGCTGAAACAGAACGTTATGCAGGTTCTAGGGGAGATCCTGCGAGAATGGCTTCTAATTTTGCTGGAGTACAAGGTGCTGATGATTCCCGAAATGATATTGTAGTAAGAGGAAATTCCCCGTTGGGCGTTTTGTATAGAGTTGAGGGCATAGATATCCCCAATCCTAACCATTTTTCTGTTTCGGGCTCTACCGGAGGTCCCGTAAGTATTTTAAATAACAAAGTGATGGGAAATTCAGACTTTTATACTTCAGCTTTTCCTGCTGAATATGGCAATGCTACTTCTGCAGTTTTTGATATACGTTTAAGGAATGGTAATAATGAAAAAAGAGAATTTTCTGGTCAATTAGGTTTTCTAGGTACAGAACTGGCTGCAGAAGGACCCATCAAAAAATCTAAAGGTTCTTATTTAGCAGTTTATAGATATTCTACTTTACAGCTTTTTCGGTTTATGGGTATTCAAATTGGGACTGATGCTGTTCCTAAATATCAAGATTTGACATTTAAATTACATTTTCCTTTAAAAAATCAAGCCAGTTTATCTATTTTTAGTATGGGAGGTAATTCTTCCATAGACATCAAAATTAGTGAACAAAAAAAACCCAAAGAAGATTTTTACGGTGAAGATGATAGAGATCAATATTTTCGTACCAGAATGGGAGTATTGGGTGCTAATTATCAAAAAATTTTAGGTTCAAAAACTTTCATGAAATCGGGTTTAGCCATAAGCCACGAAAGACAAAATTCTATTCATGATTTTATTATTCGTCATTTAGATACTAATCAAGAATGGGTGGTGGATTCCATTTATAATTTGCAAAGATTTTCTTTCAATGTAAACAAACTTACTTACCTTTTGAATTTCAATAGCAAAATTACGAAAAATCATATCTTAAAATATGGTTTTTTTGTTCATCAATTATTTTTCAATTATCAAGATTCTGCATTAGTTTTAGACCATTCTCGCTATCAAAAGCGCTGGGACTATTTAGGAAGTGGTTTATTGTTTCAAGCTTTTATTCAATGGAAATATAGAATTACAGAAAATTGGAGTTTTACTGCGGGTTTACATCATCAATATTTTTCAGTGAGTAACAGTGTATCTTGGGTAGAACCCAGAATGGGTACAAAATATCAAATCAATGAAAAAAGTTCTTTTTTTGCAGGTTTAGGTTTACATTCTCAAACTCAACCTTATTATGTTTATTTTTACCAAAAGCCTCAATCTGATGGAACTTTTAAAATGGAAAATAAAAATATGGGTTTTACCAAAAGTTTTCATAGTGTGATAGGCTATGAAAGAGCATTTTCCGCAACTTTAAGATTTAAATCGGAATTATACTATCAATATTTATTTCAAGTTCCTGTGGAAGTGCGTCCTTCTCCTTTTTCTTTAACCAATATGGGTTCAGGATTTTCTCGTTTTTTTCCTAATCAATTACAAAATACAGGTACCGGAAGAAATTATGGGGTAGAATTTACTTTAGAAAAATTTTTTAATAAAACTTTTTACTTTTTAGTTACAGCCGCTCTTTTTGATGCAAAATATAAAGGAAGTGATGGAATATTAAGAAATACCGATTTTAATGGGCAATACGCCGCTAATTTTTTAATGGGTAAAGAATTTAAAGTCAAACAAAAAAACACTCTGGGTATAGGGATAAAAACTACTACTGCTGGTGGTAGATGGTATGGTTTTGCGGATACTGTTCAATCTGCTTTACAAAGAGAATTGGTTTACTTAGACTCTGCTTTTAATTCCCTTCAATTTAGACCTTACTTCCGTTTTGATTTAAGAGTGAATTACAGAATTAATACAAAAAAACTTACTCATGAAATTGCATTAGATTTAGTGAATTTATTCAATACAAAAAATATTTTGGGGTTAACCTATTCACCCAACCCTTTGAATCCCAATTCAAACCCTATCCGTGAAAACTATCAATTAGGATTTTTACCTTTGTTTTATTACAGAGTGGATTTTTAAAAAATGTTGGTTCTGGAACAATTTTTGTAGTTTTGTAATTCAAATAAATAAAAGAAAATCATGAAGCGTATTTTTTTTGTGGTATTTATGTGTATTGTCTCATTTGCGTCAGCACAAATTGATTATGAATTTTTTATTGATATTCGTTTTAGAGGGATTCAAAAACCAGGAGTGATTTTTGAGGTAATAAAACCTATGTTAGATGAAGATGCCATTGAAAACAACTTCAAATTAGAAAAATTGGATATAATCAAATACGATGAACCTGACAAGCAAAATTTACTATCAATAAATCTTAAGATTATTTTTAATGAGGAAGGTGATGCTTGGCAATATTGTGGTGATTTAAAAAAAGATATTGCTACAGAATTGATTAATCAAAAAATTTCTTTTTTAAAAATGGATTGTAGGTTTTAATCTGATATAAGCTACATGAATTTAAAAAATTTGTTTTTTACTCCTGATGTTCAAAATTTAATTGAATTCTAATTTTTGGAATAAATTTTCCAAAAAGCGAAACTCCGCATTTTTTAAATGCGGAGTTTCGCCTAAAAATGAAAAAACTTAAGTTGTTACATTAAAAAACCTCTAATTTTTGATAATTTTGCGATAGCTTATTACCCCATTTTCATCAATACACTTCATTAAATAAATGCCATTAGTATAGTGTTTAATATCTATTTTAGTATTTGAATATACTAATTTGCTATCCATAAATTTCCCTTCTAATGAATACAATTCAATCCATAGATTGTTTTCTGTATCTATATGCAGATAATCTTTTGTGGGGGTAGGGTAAATATTTATATTAGAAAGTATTTGAGGGTTGTCAATACCTGTTAAGTCGGTAAACTTCATCAAATAAGCAGGAGAGATTTCATTTCCTCCATCACCTCCATAAGCTACATAAAGCTCATCTACAGAATTTATAGCAAGTGAAACATAATGTGCATTACCAACTGTAAAGCCTGCTGTACCTACATTTACCCATGCGTTTCCATTGAACTTCATTACAGTAGCTTTATAGGGATTTGCAAAATCACAAAATGCTATAAAAGGTTCTCCATTTGAATTAAACGCTAATTTATTGTACATCGATGCTCCTGAAGAAAATCCTGCTGTTCCCACATTAATCCAAGATGTACCATTAAATTTCATTACGGAGGCTTTTGCTAAATTAGATGTGCCATCTTGATATGCCAAATATAGTTCTCCACTTGGACTAAATACAATGTTTGTATACGCTGCTGTCGCAGGTGTAAATCCTGCTGAACCCACTGTAACCCAATTTGTTCCATTATATTTCATTACAGTAGCTTTATTTGAATTTGCAACATCTCTATATGCTACATAGGGTTCTCCACTTGGACTGAACGCTAGTGAACAATAGAATGCACTGCCATCCGAAAATCCTTCTGTGCCAACAAATACCCAATTTGTTCCATCAAATTTCATTACGCTTACCTTAGAAATGCCTGTATTGTTATCATAATTAGTAAAAGCCACGTGTAAAACTCCGCTTGGACTAAATGTAAGTGATACGCTAGATGCAGGACCTGATGAAAAACCTGCTGTTCCTAATGTTAGCCATTGGTTACCATCATAATAAATTACTGTAAGTTTAGTGGCATTTGCCATGTCTCTATATCCAACATATGGTTTCCCATCAGTACTTATGGCAAGAGAAATATCAGATACAGAACCTGCCGAACACCCTTCAATACCAACTGTTTCCCAGTTTGTTCCATTGTATTTCCTGACGGTAAGCTTATTAGAATTGGCAAGGTCACGATAGGCTACATAGGGTTCTCCACTCGGACTTATTTTTACTTCTGTATACGCTGCATTTCCGGAAGATAATCCCCCTGAACCGACTAATTGCCAACCTTGGGCAAAAATAATTGACTGAACAAGTGTTATAATTACTGTAATTTTTACGAATATTTTATTCATATTATTTTTGATTAAAATTTGTACTACAAATATGAAAATGTTGAAAGAAATAGTTAAGAATAAATTTCCCAACCGTAGAAACTATTTTCCCAAACACAAAGATTCGCCAGCTATATAAATGTGGCATTGCTTAACTTCATAATATGCATAGTAATTCTTCCTATTTTAACATTTCCCCTGTTAGTGATTTCAACTTCTCCATTTCCAAATTAGGTTTTATATTCATAAGAGATTTTGAACTTTGGTCATTGAGTAGGCGTAGCCGTACCGAAATGACCATTTTTTGTGGGAAATCGGTTGTTTCGGTATGTTCTCGCTTCACTCACTACTCAACAACCGAATATGTTTTAGTCATTGAGTAGGCGTAGCCGTACCGAAATGACCATTTTGCGTGGAAAATCGGTTGTTCCGATACGTTCGCTTCACTCACTACTCAACAACCGCATGTGGACTGGTCATTGAGTAGGCGTAGCCGTACCTGTGGTCATTGAGTAGGCGCAGCCGTACATGTGGTCATTGAGTAGGCGTAGCCGTACCGAAATGACCATTTTGCGTGGAAAAGCGGTTGTTTCGGTATGTTCGCTTCTCTCACTACTCAACAACCGAATATATACATAATATTTTAAATTAACTTATTAATCGCTAACAATTAACTGGTAAACCATTTTTAATGAATTGTTCATAAAAGAAAAAAGACTAATTCTTAAAAATTATTATCAAATAACCACTCTAAAAGTGGCTATTTTTACTTCTTATTGTTAATAAAAAATTTTTGTTTGTAAAATTTTGATTTAGTAATTTTGTTAAAAATCTTATGAACCTTTCAGAATTTGCATTTTTATACTCTGAAATCTATATTGCTGAAGCAGATATTAACCCTGATTATGAAAAAGATAATATCCCTGTTGATAAATTTTTGGCATTTAGAATCAAAACTAATTCCCAACTAACCGTATTTTTAAAACCCGAGGAATATACAAACAAAACCTTAACCGAATTTTTGAAAAAAATTTTAGTGAATGGATTAAAAGTTTCTCCTGAAACAGTAAGTTTTGCAATCGTTAGAAACCCTTTTCCTTCTATCTTATTAAAGCATAACCCCAACAAAATTGCCATCATTTTTGGCGATTTATTAATGGATCATGAAAATATGCCTAATGATATAGAAGTTTGCGAAGTTTTTTTGTTATCGGAAATGGTTAATGATGAACCTAAAAAACGAATTGCTTGGAATAAAATGAAAATCATTTTAGATAAAATCCATACATAGCAATTACAATTTTACCAGTTTTCAGTTTTTCTTTACTTTATTCCATTAAGTTAAAAGGTTTTTCAATGCAGAATCAGCAGTTGGATAAATAAATTGATAACCCATTTCAGTAGCTTTTTTGGGAAAAACAAATTGACCTTCTAACAAAAGCATGGCTCTTTCTCCTAGTAAAGATTTAATTAAGCAAGCGGGTAAAGGTAAACCTGAAGGTTTATGCAAAATTTTACCTAAAATTTTTACAAATTGAGCGTTATTCATCGTTTCAGGAGCAACAATATTCAGTGGACCAGAAACTTTTTCATTATGAATAGCCCAATCTATAAGATTTACAACGTCATCAATATGAATCCAAGGGAAACCTTGTTTTCCATTACCGATATGCCCACCAGCATAAAACTTAAAGGGAGGAATAATTTTGGGTAATGCCCCCCCATCATTACCCAGTACAATACCCGTTCTTAACAAAACAGTTCTTACAGGTGCTTTTAATGCTTCTTTTTCCCATTGAACAGCAATTTCCGATAAAAAATCATTTCCAGAAGGTGAATGTTCATCTAATATTTTGGAACTTTTGGTTCCATAATAACCTATTGCAGAACTAGAAATAAAAACTTGGGGTTTCGTTTCAGAATTTTGAATAAATTCTACGCATGCACGAGTAGCTTTGATTCTACTTTCTAAAATTTCTTGTTTATAAGATTTTGTCCAATTTTTATCTGCAATACCTGCACCCGCTAAATTTATAATTACATCAACATCATGAATTAAAGGAATTTTTCCATTTTCATAAGCTAAATAACTTAGATTTTCTGTATTTGAGGTAGGAGGTTTACGAGTAAGGATAACAACTTTATTTTTTTGAGTAAGAAAATGTTGAGTTAAATGTTTGCCAATAAAACCAGTACCACCAGTGATTAAAACTTTCATAAAAAATTTATTTTTGTTTAAAACAATGATTTTCGTAGAAATAGTTGCAAAAATAATTTGAAAATTTGGTGTAAAAAACAAATTTGTTATAAATTGCAAAATAAAAATTGTGTTTCATAAAAAAACTTTATTTTTGTTGGAAAATGGAAATTAGGATGAAAAAATTTACAGCTATTTTGTTTGCGGTTGCATTATTGGCTATAGGATTTTTAGCAGGTTTTATGTTTAAATCCCCTCAATGGAAAAAATTTTTTGAAAACATAGACAAGTTTGAACAAGCCCTTAAATATGTCAATCGTGAATATATAGAAGTTGTTGATAATGATGAATTAATTGATAATGCAATTTCTGGAATGTTACAAGGTCTTGACCCTCACTCTTTTTATATACCCAAAAAAGAAATGCAGGAAGTAGAGGAACAAATGACAGGTAGTTTTGAAGGTATTGGTGTAGAATTCCAGATTGTAGATGATACGATTATGGTAGTCTCTCCTATTGAGGGAGGTCCAAGCGAAAAATTAGGTATTCAATCGGGTGATAGAATTATCAAAATTGGAGACAAAAATGTTGCTGGTATAGGTTTTACAAATAATGATGTTATCAAAAATTTAAGAGGAAAAAAAGGGACTATCGTTGAAATTACCATTAAAAGACCCGGTATCAATAAAAACTTGACCTTCAAAATAGAACGTGATAAAATCCCTGTATATTCAGTAAACTATTCTTACATGATTAACGATGAAATAGGTTATATTAAAGTAAGCCGTTTTGCGGAAACTACTTATAATGAGTTTCGTTCTCATTTATTAAATTTAAAACAAAAAGGATTAAAAAATTTGATTTTAGATTTAAGAGGGAACCCAGGTGGTTATTTACAAATGGCTTATTACATGGCTGATGAATTTTTAGGAGATAAAAAGTTAATTGTTTATACGGAAGGTCGTATTCCTGAATCTAATGCGAGATATGATGCTACAGCTGCTTTATCTAATTTTGAAGAAGGTGGTTTAGTTATTTTAATTGATGCAGGTTCTGCTTCAGCATCTGAAATTGTTTCCGGTGCTGTTCAAGATTGGGATAGAGGTTTAATTATTGGTACTCGTTCATTTGGTAAAGGTTTAGTTCAAACTCAAAAAACTTTAAAAGATGGTTCCGCTATTCGTTATGTGATTTCTAAATACTACACCCCTTCCGGTAGATGTATTCAAAAACCTTATGATAAAAAAGCCAAAGAATACAATTTGGATATGCTCGAAAGACTTGAAAAAGGTGAACTATTTGATGAATCTAAAATCAAATTACCTGATTCTTTAAAATATAAAACACAAGCAGGTAGAACCGTTTATGGTGGTGGAGGTATTATCCCCGATGTTTTTGTACCTTATGATACCTCAGGACGTTCTGAATATTTATCTGATTTGTATGCAAATAATATTTTTAGATTGTTTACTTTAAAGTATGTTGAACAGAATCCTAACCTTAAATCGCAATTTAAAGATTATAAAGAATTTGTTGCTAAATATTCCGTAAATGAAAAATTATTAAAAGAGTTTACAACTTTTGCTGCAGCTCATAATGTTCCTTTTATTGAAAAAGATTTTAAAACTTCCATTGAAATTATTAAAAACAATTTGAAAGCCTTTATTGGGCGTGGTTTATTTGGTGATGATGGTTTTTATCCAACTCTACACCAACAAGACAAATTTGTTCAAAAAGCTATTTTAATGATGCCTAAAGCTATTCAATTAGCAAAAACAGGAAAGTTTGAGAAATAATTTTTTTTAACAACCTAAACTACATTTTATGGATTTTTTTGATTTAATTGGGCAGTTTTTAGATTATGATTTGATTTCCATTGGAAATTATAAACTCAAAGTTTATAGTATTGCACTTTCTGTTATCGTTTTTTTAGTGTCCAAATTAATCATGATGGCATTAAAAAAATGGTTGGATATCAAAGTAAATAAAAAAGATTTAGATGTTGGTAATGAATATGCCATATTAACCATTGCAAGCTACTTACTTTGGATTATTACCGTTGTGGTAGTTTTAGAAATACTGGGTATAGATATAACCTTATTAACAGCGGGTTCTGCTGCATTATTGGTAGGTATAGGCTTAGGTATTCAAAGCATTTTTATGGACTTTCTATCTGGTATTGTTCTTTTGTTGGAAGGTGAAAATAAGGTTAATGATATTATTGAGTTTGATAACCGAGTAGGTATTATCAAAAGAGTGGGAATTAGAACCTCTGAAATACAAACCTTTAATGATACAGCTGTTATTGTTCCTAATTCTAAACTCATTAACAATTATATTGTCAATTGGAGCCATACTGATAAAACCGCTCGTTATTCTATTAAAGTGGGTGTAGCCTATCGTTCTGATGTTCGTTTAGTAGAAAAAATTTTATTAGAATGTATTCATCAAGACCCGAAAGTACTAAAAAATCCTGCTCCTTTTGTGCGTTTTGAGGATTTTGGCGATAGTGCTTTAGTTTTTAGTGTCTTTTTTTGGACAAAAGATATTATTTTCTACGAAAACATTAGAAGCGATGCCCGTTTTCGTATTATTGAAAAGTTTAGAGAACATAATATTGAAATTCCATTCCCTCAACGAGTTGTTACTATTGTTAATTCTTGAAAAAGTTTGATATATCAAATGAATTAAATTAGAGTTTATGAACAATTCATTAAAAATGGTTTACCAGTTAATTGTTAGATATTAATAAGTTGATTTAAAACATTATGTATATATTCGGTTGTTGAGTAGTGAGTGAAGCGAACATACCGAAACAACCGATTTTCCACGAAAAATGGTCATTTTGGTATGGCTGCGCCTACTCAATGACCATTGATACGGCTACGCCTACTCAATGACCAGCGGTACGGCTAAGCCTACTCAATGACCAGCGGTACGGCTAAGCCTACTCAATGACCAATCCTTATTTATATTTGCGGTTGTTGAGTAGTGAGTAAAGCGAACATACCGAAGCAACCAATTTTCCACGCAAAATGGTCATTTCGGTACGGCTACGCCTACTCAATGCCCACAGGTACGGCAACGTCTACTCAATGCCCAATCCTTATGTATATATTCGGTTGTTGAGTAGTGAGTGAAGCGAACATACCGAAACAACCGATTTTCCACGAAAAATGGTCATTTCGGTACGGCTGCGCCTACTCAATGCCCACAA
>CALLMJ010000167.1 GCA_938006875.1 uncultured Bacteroidia bacterium | reverse complement strand
CATAACAAAGGAGCAAATGTAGTGGATTTAATTTTGTCGTATCAAATACGAAAAAACGTGGTTTCATTCCATATTTTCAATGTATTTAATGAAGAATATGCGTTAATACCGGGTTCTATGGGACCACAAAGAAGCTACTGTCTGCAATATAGATGGAATTTTTAAGCACTGACCTTATAAAAAAGCTGACCTTTGGTCAGCTTTTTTTATGTGGTATTTCGACAAGCTCTATAAACTTATTTCAACAAGCTCAATAACCTTATTTCGACAGGCTCAATAACCTTATTTCAACAAGCTCTATAACCTAAACGACAGTTTCCCATAAAAAAATAAAGGTCATGGAGTAGCTCGCAAGAGCGTACCGAAATGACCACTTTCTAATACAGTGGCTTCGGTACTGTTTAAGCCACCCTTTATTAAATTTCTGTTTGAATTTTTATCAAATATTTATCGCTGTTGGTAAATTTTTTTACTATTCATAAGAATTCAAAGAATATTAAAAATTAAAAATTTATTTTTGCAAGCCTAAATGCCATTTTTCATTTTTATCATTTTATTATGTTGTTCATTTCATTTTGGATTTTCACAAGGAAGCTTAGTGGAAGACCAAAAATCTATTGTTATCAAAAAAATTGAAACTACTTTAAAAATTGATGGTGAATTAGATGAACCAGAATGGCAAATATCCAATATTGCTACGGGTTTTTGCCAGTATTTTCCTTACGATACATTAATGGCTGTTACTTGTACAGAAGTAAAAATTCTTCATAACAATCAAGGAATTTATGTTGCGGCAATATGCAAAGATAGCACTTCCCAACCATTTGTAGTTCAGAGTTTAAAGCGAGATTTTTCTATTAATTCCAGTGATGCTTTTGTAGTTACTATAGACCCTCTTAATGACAAAACCAATGGATTTAGTTTTGGAGTAAATCCTTATGGAGTACAAAGAGAAGGATTGGTAGAGGATAGAGGAATATTTGGAGTTTCTACTATTTGGGATAATAAATGGTTTGTTGAAGTAAAAAGAAAGGAAGGGGAATGGATTGCAGAAATGTTTATACCTTTTAAATCCATTCGTTATAAATCAGGAATTAAAGAATGGGGGATCAATTTTCATCGTCAAAATTTAAAAATTAATGAAACTTCTAATTGGTCAAGAGTACCCAGAATTTATAATATTTCTTTTTTGCCTTATGCTGGTAAACTCATTTGGGAAGAGGAACCACAAAAAGCAGGAAAAAACATATCTTTAATTCCTTATTTAACTCTTCGTCAATTTTCTGATTATCAACAAAAAAAACATGAATTAAAACCTAATGCAGGATTAAATACAAAAATCGGAGTAACCTCCTCTCTCAATTTAGATATTACAGTAAACCCTGATTTTTCACAGGTAGAGGTAGATGCTCAAATTACCAATTTAAGTAGATTTAGTTTATTTTTTCCTGAAAGAAGAGAATTTTTTATAGAAAATTCTGATTTATTTGCTAGGTTTGGTTTTAGAAATATTAGACCTTTTTTTTCAAGACAAATTGGTTTATACAATGGTCAAGCGGTGCCTATAATTGCGGGTGCAAGATTATCTGGAAAACTTAATCAAAATTGGAGAATAGGAATTATGGACATGCAAACCGAAGGTATGGGTAATTTGGGTTTAAATCCTCAAAATTATTTTGTTGCCGCTACTCAAAGGCAAGTGGGTAAAAAATCCAATTTAGCGGGAATTTTAGTGAATAGACAAAACACCTCTAATCCATTAGATTTTAATAGAGTAGCAGGCTTAGATTTTAATTTTCAATCCAATAACAACAAAATTTTTGGAAAAGCTTTTTTTCATCATTCTTTTTCTCCTAATCAGCCTAAAGATGCTTTTGCACAAGCCGTTTGGGTTAGTTATAATACTATGCGTTGGGGTTGGAATTATAATCATGAATATGTCGGTGAAAATTATAATGCAGAAGTAGGTTTTATACCTCGAAAAAATGTCATTCGTTTAGAACCCGATATATCCCGTAAATTTTATCCCAAAAATAGTATAATCAACAACATTATTACAGGAATTTACTTAGATAGCTACTTTGATAAACAAATGAATTGGTTAGACAGATATTTAAGTGTCTATTTAACTTCAAACTTTCAAGATGGAAAAGGTTTTTCTTTATCAGCAAGAGAAATTTTTACTAAACTTTTATATCCCTTTGACCCTTCTCGCACAAATTCTCAACCCTTACCGAAAGGTGATTATTACTATAAACAATTCAATGCTTCATACCACTCAAATCCACGAAAAATTATGAATTACAGTTTTAGTAGTACTTATGGAGGATATTTTAACGGAAAAATTTGGAATAACAATGCTAGTTTAAATTTTCGTACACAACCTTGGGGTGCTTATGGAATTTCCTTAGATTTTAACAGAATTATGTTGCCTCAACCTTATGCTAACACTACTTTACTTTTGTTAAGCACACGCTTTGAATTAACCTTTACTCGTTCCCTATTTTTTACAACTTTTTTACAATTCAATACCCAAACCCATAACTTTAATATTAATTCACGCTTACAATGGCGTTTTGCTCCTATGTCCGATTTATTTATTGTTTGGACTGACAACTATGAAACAGAACGTATATTCATTAAAAACAGAGCATTAGTCATAAAATGGAGTTATTGGTTTATGCCTTAAAATGGACATTTTCAACATACTTCTCTAGTTCTTAACAATTTTTTTACCCGGTAATTGAGTAACTAAACCTTTGATTTCCAAGGAAAGTAAAGTGCTTAATAAAATAGTCATTTCCAATTCTGTTTTTTCGATAAGAAGGTCTAATTCTAAACTTTCTTGGTTTAAACATTGCATAACTTTTTCTTCTTCTGGGGTTAAATCCATAAATAAAGTGGATTGATGAGGTTTAGGTAATTTTTCTAAAGGTATTTTTAAATCTTCAAGAATATCAGAAGGTTGCATATAAATTTTTGCAATATTTTTTTGAATTAATAAGTTACAACCTTGTGATTTTTTGTCATAGATTCTTCCAGGAATAGCCCAAACTTCACGATTCTGCTCAAACGCGTAGTGAGCTGTAATCATTGCGCCGCCTTGTTCTCCACTTTCTATAATGACAACCGATTTACTCAATCCTGAAATAATTCGATTTCTTAAAGGAAAATTCATGGGATTCACTTTTGCTCCTGGCGGGTATTCAGATAAAATAGCACCTCCTTGTAAAAGTATTTCTGTTGCAAGATTTTCATGAGCTTTAGGATAAATACTATCAATACCGCAAGCTAAAACTCCAATCGTTCTACCTTTTAAATCTACACATTTTTTATGGGCATGATAATCTATTCCAAAAGCCATACCACTGATAATATGAACTTGATTATGAACTAAATACTCTACTAAATTATAAGTTTGTTCTTTACCGTAATCCGTTGAAGCTCTTGTTCCTACAATCCCTACGCCCCACAAATTTTTAGAAATAAAACCTTTTACATATAAAATTAAAGGCGGGTCATAAATTTCATTTAGTAATGAAGGATAATCCTCAGATTGATAACTTATAACATAGATTCCTAATTTTTCACATTCATTTAGAATATTCTCAGCTTCTTTTAAATATGAATGAATTTGAGATAAATCATTAGCTGTTTTTTCACCAATTTTGGGAATTCTTAAAAAATGCTTTTTAGAGGCTTTAAAAACCTCTTGGATATTACCAAAGTACTGAATAATATTTTTCGCTAAAACAGGGCCAATATTATCAGTTTTTAAAAGTGCAATAAGATAAAGTAGCCCTTCATTATCCATGAATTTTTTTTAATTCGTGATGGAATAAAGCAATGGTTTCAATACCTTTAAAGAAATTAAAAATTCCATAATGTTCATTAGGAGAATGCAAAGCATCAGAATCTAAACCAAAACCCATTAGAACGGTAGGAGTATTTAGAATTTCATTAAATAAAGCAACAATAGGAATGGAGCCTCCACCTTTTGTTGGGATAGGAGTTTTTCCGAAAGAAGTTTCCATAGCACGGCTTGCAGCTTTATAAGCATCGGAATCCAAGGAAATTAAGACAGGTTTTCCTCCATGATGAGGTGTTACTTTTACTTTTACACCTTTTGGTGCGATGGATAAAAAATAGTCTGTAAATAATTGAGTGATTTTATCAGGGTCTTGATTAGGAACTAAACGCATAGAAATTTTTGCATAAGCCTTAGAGGGTAAGACCGTTTTTGCACCTTCTCCAATATACCCACCCCAAATTCCATTTACATCTAAACATGGACGAATACTAGTTCTTTCAATAGTAGAATAACCTTTTTCTCCGAAAACTTCTTCTATATCTAACGCTTTTTTATATTCTTCCAAGTCAAAAGGTTGTTCAGCCATTAACTTTCTTTCTTCATCAGAATAAATTATTACATCATCATAAAAGTGAGGGATTTGAATCACTCCGTCATCATCTTTAAGTTTTGCAATCATTTGGCAAAGCACATTAATAGGATTATAAACAGCACCGCCGTAAGTACCTGAATGTAAATCACGATTGGGTCCGGTAACTTCTATTTCTAAATATGCTAAACCTCTTAAACCGGTTGTAATAGAAGGTATATCATTAGAAATCAAAGAAGTATCAGAAATTAAAATAACATCCCCTTGAAATAAATCTTTATATTTTTTTAAACAAGGACCTAAGTTAGGGCTACCGACTTCCTCTTCACCTTCAATCATTAATTTAACGTTACAAGGTAAACCCGTAGTTTTTTGAAGTAATTCAAAGGCTTTAAAGTGCATAAAAAATTGACCTTTATCATCTGTTGCGCCTCTTGCATAAATTTTACCGTCTCTAACAGTAGGTTCAAACGCAGGAGTTTCCCATAAATCTATGGGGTCAGCAGGCTGAACATCATAATGACCATAAATGATAATAGTAGGAAATTTAGGGTTAATGATTTTTTCACCGTATAAAACAGGGAAACCGTTAGTTTCTAATAATTGAACATTATCAAAACCTAATTCTATAGCATGATTTTTAAGCCATTCTGCAGTTTGCAAAACTTTATCTTTATATTGAGTATCCGCAGAAATAGAAGGTATTCTTAATAATTCAAAAAGTTCGTTTAAGTATTTATCTTTTTGGGTTTCTAGATATTCTAAAATTTGTTGATGAATGGTTAATGTTTGCATTTTAAACTTTGAGTTTGCAAAGATAATAAAAATTTTAAAGAATGGTTTACATTTTGGTAATTTCAATTTCAATTCTTCTATTGATAGCTCTTCCTTCTTTGGTTTTGTTATCAGCAATAGGTTTAGTATTTCCAAAACCTACATAAGAAATTCTTTTGCTTTCAATTCCCATTTGAACCAAATAATCACGCACAGATTTTGCTCTTGCTTCGGAAAGTTGTTGATTAAATTCTTGGGTTGAACCTATATCTGTATGCCCACTTACCTGAATTTCTATGTTCGGATTAATTTTCATAAATTCAACTAGTTTATCTAAACCATCCAGTGCGTCTATGGTTACTGTAGAACTATTAGGTGCAAAATAAATATTACGCATAACGGCTTTAGCTTTTAACTTAATAGGAACCAAATAAACATTTTGTTCATAATCTTTATTTTGAGGAATTTTAATTTCTTCTTGATAAGGCATAAAGCCCGATTGTTTTACAAAAATATTAAAAGTTCCTGCATAAATGGGAATTTTAAAAGTGCCATTCGTTACTTTAACTACTTTATGAAATTCTTCGGATTTACCAAGTTCTTGAATGATTAATTCCACATTTTGAACAGGTTTGGAAAATTCGGTTTCTATTACTTTTCCCATCAAATAATAAACTTTTGGAGGTGGAGGGATATCTGGTTTTTTATCATTGTTGTTGTTATTATGAACGATGTCTTTTTTTTCTTCAATTTTGATTTTTTTAATTTCAATTTTACGGACAACATGATTATCAAAATCAGCAACATAAAGATTATTGGATAAATCCATACAAATTTCAACGGGTCTATTAAACAAAGCATCTTTGGGTTCACCATCTTTAAAACCTTTTCTGCCCGTTCCTGCAATAACAGAAATCACTTTTTTTTCAATATCTACTTTAAAAATACAGTTAGAGCCTCCATCTGCAATATAAAAAATATCCATAGGACCTGAACAAATCCCACCTCCCGAACTTGTACCATGAAAAAATTGTAATTTTTTACCTTCTGTACTATCTTTATAGCCTGTAAAATTGGCATCTAAAATGGTTTCAACTTTTGAATCTGCCAAAACTCTTCTTATGGCTTGATTATCTGAATCCACTATATATAAATTTCCATATCTATCCAAACACATACCCACGGGGCCTGAAAAACGGGCTTCTTTTCCATAACCATCTTTAAAACCAGGAGTAGGGCTTCCTGCGTAAGTAATCACTTTTCCATCGTTTAATATTTTACGAATGCAATTATTACGAGAATCTAAAACATACAAATTATCCGTAAAATCTATAAAAACAGAAATAGGGCAGTTAAACTGGGCTTCTTTTAAATTTCCATCTTTATAACCTTTTTTACCCGGAATCCCTGCATAAGTAGTTACTATACCGTAAGAGGAAATTTTTCTAATACAATGATTCCAATAATCCGCCACATAAATATTTCCATTTTTATCTGCACAAACACCTGTTGGCCAATTAAATTGGCTATTCATTTGAAAACCATCTTTATAACCTCCAATTCCATTTCCACCCACAGTAGTAATATTTCCAAAGGCATCTACTTTTCGAATTGCATTGTTATCACTATCACCAATAAAAAGATTTCCAAATTTATCCATTGAAATGCCGTTAGGTGAAGCTAACATTGCGGCTCCTTTTACCCCATCTTTATAGCCTCTGTTCCCGCTTCCTGCATAAGTACTTACCTCAATCTTCTCAATATACTTAACATTTTGAGCATATAAATGGCTAAAAGTCAATAAAAAACTTAAAACTATAATTTTCATGGATTGGAATTTAGAGCAAAGTTAAAAAAAATAAAGATATGATGAATTTTAGGTAAATCATCTGGGCGAGAAGAAGAAGTGCTAATATAAATTCTGGTTTTACTTTTGTAAAATTGATATTTGGTCCTGTGTAATTTAAAAATCCACCATGATTTACATAACCAACTATGAAAATGCCATCATAAATTGTTACTTTTAATATACTTACTTTCTTGAGCTTGAATCTTATAAGAAAGAAAAAGTAAAATGAAAGTCCCAAATTTCATTTATTTGATTCAAATACTTATGTTTTAATAGTGTTTTTCAATCAATAAACTTAACAATTTTGCATAGGATTGAATAAATTCTATTTCAGAATCTTTCCATTTTCTTTGGTGGTAAGAAACTTCACAGCAAATAATTGCATATAATTGATTATCAATAAAAATTGGGCAATCTAAAGTAGACATAATTTTAAGAGGTTCAAAATAAATATCAGAGATTTCTCTTGTAGCTTCATGCTGCATCGCATTTTCTACGGGTAAAACAACTCCTTTGGATATATAACTAAAATAAATGGGGAATTCCTTTTTGAAAATTTGCATGCCTTTTTGATGTTCATTTTTTTCTGAATCAAAAATATTTAAACACTCAATATAAGAAGGTTGGTTTATCCAAATTCCTACACGTGTAACGTTAAGATGTTTACAAAGCAAGGTAGTCACAAATTCATTGAATTGGTTGTAGTTATTTTTAGAAAAATCAAAATTTAATAATTCTGATAGGATGTGATTATCAGTAAAAGGAATGGTATCAAAAATAGCCATAGCATAATCTATTTTATTTTCTGATAAACTTATGGGAGTGGTTAATACTCTTAATCTAAAATTTTCACCATTAGGATTTGTTATGGTCATCTCATCGGTAATAATTTTTTCTCCTTTCAATGAACGAATTAATGGAAGATCCTGAAATGAATATGAACAATTTCCACTATTGAAATTCATTATATCTATAGAATTCTTTATTTGCTTAAAATCTACGTTTTGGATAAAATTACAACCTAAAATTTCATTAGTACGATGATTAGAAAAAATTATATTATGTTCTCTATCAATAATAAAAACACCTACTGGCATTTGCTCTAAAAATTGATAAAGTCTTGCTTCAGAACTTTTTATAAGTTCAATTTGATTTACAAAATCTTCAAAAGTTTGAGCCATTTGCATAAGACAGTTATATTAGTTAATATTTACTTTGCAAATGTAACTAATTATTTTCCATTATGCAAAAATACTTACAATTTTTTTTTGCCTATTTTGAAACAATATTATATTTTTGCCCTTATGAATGAAAAAACATTTTCTTACGAAAAGTCTATCAATCGGATTAAAGAAATATCAGACATATTAAAGAACAATCCAACTCAATTTGAAGAAAATATTCAATTATTTAGTGAGGCAATGATTCTTATAAAAAAATGTCAGGATTATATTGAAAAAGCTGAGCTCAAAGTAAAAGCTATCATTGATGGAAAATTAGAAGATTATGATTTAGAAAATCAAAAAATTATTACCAGTAATCCAAACAATAATCAAAATTCAGATTCAGATGAATTACCTTTTTAAATTTATTATTTTTTTTCTAATTTTTCATAATGCATTTTCACAAAATTGGTTTCGTTATCCTAAAATTTCGCCTGATGGCTCAAAAATAGCATTTTGTTATAAAGGCGATATTTATGTAGTTTATGCAGAAGGTGGCGAAGCTAAACCAGTTGTTTTTACAGATGCTCATGAAACTATGCCTGTTTGGTCTAATGATGGACAATATTTAGCTTTTGCTTCCGATAGATTTGGAAACTTTGATATTTTCGTTATTCCTATAAGTGGTGGTGAAGCCAAAAGGCTTACTTATCATTCTGCTAATGATTATCCTTATACATTTAGTTCCGATAACAAAAATATCTTATTTAATTCCACACGAGTTGATGAACCAGAAAACAGACAGTTTCCATCCAGAATTTTAAATGAACTGTATCAAGTACCTATTCAAGGTGGCTTATCAAAATTAATTTTAACTACCCCTGCTCAAGATGTTAGCATAAGTAAAGATGGTAAATTCTTATTGTTTCATGATGTAAAAGGTTATGAAGACCCTTGGAGAAAACATCATACTTCCAGTGTAACACGTGATATTTGGTTATATGATATACAAAATAAAGAACACAAGCAATTAACTAATCATGAAGCGGAAGATAGAAACCCCGTTTTTGCACCTAATCAAAAAGATTTTTATTTCCTTTCAGAAAAAAATGGTTCATTTAATGTTTTTAAATCCAATATAGAAAAACCCGCAACAGTTAATCAAATTACGAACTTTAAAAATCATCCCATAAGATTTTTGTCTGTTGCTAATAATGGTACTTTATGTTTTGGTTATCATGGAGATATTTTCCTTCAAAAGGAAGGTCAAGAACCTAAGAAAATCTATGTAATGCTTAACAATGAACAAAAAGTAACAGGAAAAAAAACGCTCAATCTTGTAGATGGAATTACAGAATTTGTAGTTAGCCCTAACCAAAAAGAAGTGGCTTTTGTCAATCGTGGAGATATTTTTGTAGCAAGTATAGAAGGAAACCAAGTAAAACAACTCACATTTACACCTTTTCAAGAACGTTCCATTAGCTTTAGCCCCGATGGTAGAAAAATTCTGTATGCAGCCGAAAAAGGTAATTCATGGAAAATTTTTACTATAGAAATTCCTAACTCCAAAGAATTATACTTTTATTCTGCATTAACCTTCAAAGAAGAAATCATAGTATCCAATGAAAAAGAAAATTTCCAACCGAGTTTTTCACCCGACGGCTCTGAAGTTGCATTTTTAGAAGAACGTACAACCTTAAAAGTCATTAATTTAGTTTCCAAACAAGTTCGTACCATTTTAGGTGCAGAATGGAATTATTCTTATGTTGATGGTGACCAATATTATGAATGGTCCCCTGATGGAAAATGGTTTTTAGTCAAATTTAATCCGAAAGATATATGGATTTCAGAAGTTGGAATTATACCTAGTGATGGAAATGGTAAACTTACCAACTTATCTATGAATGGTTATGAAGATTATACACCCAAATTTCATTGGCACGGAAAAGCCTTTTTGTGGTTTAGCAACCGTCATGGTATGAAAAGTCATGGTTCTTGGGGCAGCCAGAATGATGTCTACGCTTGTTTCCTTTCTCAATCCATTTATGACCAGTTTTTACTCTCAAAAGATGATTATGCTATTTGGAAAGATGAAAATATAGAAACATATAAAAAGGATACAGCCGATAGAGCAGTTCATATAGATTGGCAAGACATCCAACTTCGTAAAATCCGCCTAACTCCATTTTCTTCTTTATTATATGATGCCGTATGGTCAAAAGATTATGAAAAACTTTATTTCCTTGCAAAAACAGAAACCAAAATAGATTTATTTGTTCATAAATTCAGAGAAAAAGAAACCAAAATTCTTGTTAAGCTTAACACTGAAAATGCTGGAAACTTAATTTTTTCTAAAGATTTTAAATTTTTATTTGTTTTAACTGATGGAAAAATCCAAAAAATTGATTTAGATAAATCTGAAAGTAAAACCCTCAACACTACAACTGAATGGCAATACGATTACGAAGAAGAAAAAAAATATTTATTTGAACATCAATGGAGACAAGTCGTTAAAAAGTTTTATCGTAAAGATTTACATCAAGTAAAATGGGATTTTTATAAAAAAGAATACGAAGCATTATTGCGGCATATTAACAATAATTATGATTTTGCAGAACTTTGTTCTGAATTATTAGGAGAACTTAACGCTTCTCATACAGGTTGTCGTTATACCCCAGTTTTTTCAACATCAGACCAAACAAGTTCTCTTGCTGTATTTTACGATTATAACCATCAAGGTACAGGTATAAAAATTAAAGAATTTATTCCAAAATCTCCTATTTTAAGAAATCCTAATACCTTCATTGATAAAGGTTCTATTATAGAAAGTATTGATAACCAATTGATTGACGGAAAGACAGATTTTTATGCCTTTTTAAATAAAAAAGCAGGAAAATGGGTATTGTTGAAAGGTAAAAATTCTAAAGGACAAACATTTGAAGAAAAAGTTAAGCCAATAACCTTAGCAGAAGAATCGGAACTTTTATATCAAAGATGGGTAGAAATCAATCACCAAGAAGTAGAAAAAGCCTCTAACGGAAAAGTGGGTTATGCTCATGTAAAAGGAATGAACGATGCCGCATATCGAGAATTTTATGAACAAGTTCTTGGTCGCCATGCTGATAAACAAGCTCTAATTGTAGATACACGATTTAATGGTGGTGGTTGGCTTCATGATGACTTATGTACGTTTTTATCAGGGAAAAAATATGTAGAATTTGAACCTCGTGGACAAAAAATTGGATATGAACCTCAAAGAAAATGGATTTATCCTTCTATTGTTTTGGTTGGAGAAGGGAACTATTCCGATGCTCACTTTTTCCCATATTCTTATAAGGCTTTAAACATTGGGAAATTAATTGGTATGCCTGTTCCAGGTACCGCAACGGCGGTTTGGTGGGAGAAAATGATTGATCCTACCTTAGTTTTTGGTATTCCACAAGTCGGTGTAAAAACTTTAGAAGGTCAGTTTTTAGAAAATACCCAGTTAAATCCTGATATTAAAGTTTTTAATGATTACGACAATGTTGCTAACAACAAAGATTTTCAGTTGGAAAGAGCTGTTATAGAAATGTTAAAAACGATTTCCAATAAAAAGTAATTTTATTAGATTAAGGACTTGGGCGTACCCCTTCGATAAGCTGCATCTGTACCATGAGTAACCCAAAGTCCAACATCAATAATCCAACATCAAACCATGAGTAACCCAAAGTTCCATTCCTATATTGCCCATCTGTACTCCAAATGTCAAAAGTATGTAAATTAACATCTATATGAAGTGCATATTAGGCTCTGCCGTTATAATTAACAAAATTACTAGGATAAGAATCTTCATTGCAAACATTTCTACCTACTTCCACTACATTACACTGTGCTTGTAGGTTTACTTGGCTTCCCATAAAAATGAGAAAAATTACTAAAAATAAGCTTTTTTTCATTACGTTGAATTTTAAGTGTTATTCACAAAACTAATTGATATTTTTTTCTTAATGAACGTTAGTTTTCATGAATTTTATGAAACCCTTCAATTGTTTTGTGAAAAAAATGCACTTAAGATTTTGTTAATTAATTGATATAAAAAAATTTGGCTGTAGATTCATACAGCCTCAAAACTAAAACAAACCATGAAACATTAAAAATATTGCTATTTTGCAATGATTTCTAAAGGAACTTCAACCTTTACTTCTTTGTGTAAAGATACTGTTATGGTATAAGAACCAACAGTTTTTATATCTCTTGGAACAGAAATTCTTCTTCTATCTACGTCAAATCCATTATCTTTTAAGAAATTATGAACCTGAAGGTTTGTAACTGAACCGAATATTTTGCCGTCTTTTCCAGCTAAAGTTTCAATTTTGATGGTAATATTTTTTAATAATTCAGCAGTCTCTAATGCTTTACCTTTAATTTTAGCTTGACGATGTTCCGCTTGCTTAATGTTTTCAGTAAGAACCTTTTTTGCAGAAGGAGTAGCTAAAATAGCATAGCCTTTAGGAATTAAATAATTCAGTGCATAACCATTTTTCACTTTTACAATATCGTCTTTATCTCCTAACTTATGAATATCTTGTTTTAAAATAATTTCTATCATAACCTAATTTAATTAAAGAATTGTTGTTGTATCATCTTTTAAACCGTCTGTAACAAATGGTAATAATGCTAAATGTCTAGCTCTTTTGATTGCTACTGCTAATCTTCTTTGGTATTTTAAACTAGTACCTGTAATTCTACGAGGTAAAACTTTCCCTTGATCATTAATAAAACGAAGTAAAAAATCAGGATCTTTATAGTCAATATACTTAATTCCAAATTTTTTAAATCTACAATACTTTTTTCTTACTTCTGGTCCTACTGAAGCATTACTTGGAGCGTTTCCTACTACTTTTTGTGTTGCCATAATCTTTAAAATTAATTAGATGAATCAATAACTCCGTTTAATTTGTTTCTTCTTCTTTCATTGTAAGCAACAGCAAATTTATCTAATTTTACTGTCAAGTATCTTAAAATTCTAACGTCATAACGGTATTCTTGCTCAAACTTTTTAACAAAAGAAGCCGGAGCTTGAAATTCCGTAAATACATAATAACCAGATTGTTTTTTTTGAATTGGGTAAGCTAATTTCTTAAAACCCCATTTCTCCTGATTAATTATTTTCACTCCTGCATTTTCCATGTAGCTGTTGAATTTTGCAATCGTTTGATTGATTTCTTCTTCACTAAGGTCAGGAGTTAGAATGTATGTACTTTCATACATTCTGATTGGCTCAATAAACTTAATCTCCATGAGTGATTTTGAATAAGACCGCAAAAATAAAATATTTGTTTTTATTTTCAAAATTTATTTTCAAAATTATGAATTTATTCAGAATTAAAAACTTTAGGTATAACTTCAAAATACCTAAAAATAAAAAAAAACATTGTTATATCGGAAAAATCCATAATTTGCGTTTTTATTTTAAATAAATGATAATAGAACCCAAGAAAGTAGTAACACTTACTTACCATTTAACCGTAAAAAATGATTTAGGTACAGAAGAAATCAGCATTCAAGAAACTTCTGAAAAAGACCCATTTATCTTTTTGTTTGGAGCAGGTCAATTAATACCTGGTTTTGAAAAAGAAATTTCTGGTAAAATTGCTGGTGATAATTTTGATTTTTGGATTCCTTCAAGCGAAGCTTATGGAGAAAAAAAACAAGAAAATATTATTCCTTTTCCTATTGAGCATTTTTTAAATGAGAATGGTCAATTTGACGCAGAAAATATCAAAGTTGGTAATCATATTCAATTAATAGACCAGCAAGGAAATCAATTTGTGGCTAAAGTTCATCATGTAGGTTTAGAACAAGTTACACTAGATTTTAATCATGAATTAGCGGGTAAAGATTTACATTTTTCAGGTAAAATTGTAAATGTTAGACCCGCTACACTTGAAGAATTGCAAGACATTGGTTTTGAAAATTTCTAATTAACATTCAATTAATTATGAAAAAGTGGTTTTGGATTATATTTTTATTTTTTATCATTCATAATAACCACGCTCAAATTAGCGTCAAAGGTCCTCGATTGGGTATTGGATACTCAGGAAATACTTATTTCGGGGACTTAAACGCTAATGAAAAAATGCACCGTTTTTATCCAGGAGTTCATTTGAGTTTAGGTTTTGAAACCCAAAAAATGTTTATGCCCGGATTTCATATTATTATTGGTAAATTTATTGCTCAAACCAGAGATTTACCTCCAGTAGAAGGTCGCCAGCCGAACGCTTTTGTAAAAACTCCTTTTGTAAATGCATCTTTCTCTCTAAAATTTAGACCTTTATTTAAAAATCCTGTTAGCCCTTTTATGGGCTTTGGTTTAGGGCTCCTTCATTTTACACCTAAAAATGAACTAAATCAAAATTTATCTACCATTTTATCTACAAGAATGCCCGGTGAATCTTACGCTTCTAATACCTTAAACTTTCCTTTAAATTTAGGCATTGATTTTAGACTTTCCAGAAATTTTAGTGTCGGTTTAAATTATTTTTATGTTCTAACCACAACGGATTATTTAGATAACATCGGTAAATTAGGTACACAAAGTGGTAATGATAAAATGATGCATTTAAGTCTATCCATGCAAATGGTTATTGAAGGAGAAGGTAGAAGAGGAAGATAATTTTTTGTTAAATTGCAATTGATTGGAAACTTATTAAAGGTTTTCTTCGTAAAAAATGAAAAAAATGAATTATTCCATTTTAATTTCAACCATTTCCTTCTTTTTGTATTTTTTTCATCCAATTTATGGACAAAGTTCCATTACTGCTCAAGAAATTGATTCCAATATTTATATTTTCAGCAAAAATAATAACCTTCAATTTGCTTTATCTTCCAAAGATTTTGAGGATACCTATCCTGTTTATTCCTACAACTATCAAAATCAATTATCCAAATATTTAGAAAAAAATCCATACGATTTAGATAGCCTTTTAAGACTTTATGAAATTCAAGGCTATATTTACAATTTGGAAGGTCAAAAAAATACTCTTATACGATATAAAAATACGATTGACAAAAAATTATCTCAAAATTCTAAAGACATGTTAGGGCTTTTGCACGCTTCTGAATATAACCGTATCAAAAAAGATAAATTTTTACAAATGAATTTATTGGACACTGCATTAAAATATTACCCCGAAGAATTCAAAGTCAAAGAGTTTTATTTAGATTATTGCATTGAAAATCAAAATTATGAACAAGCAAAACTCTTCTCACAACAAATCTTAAACCATAAATCTACTCATTTAAAGTCCCTATACAACTTAGTCATATTAAATTTTTATGAAAATGCATACTACGGAATACGTGATGATTATTCATTAATTGATAAATACATTCAAAAAAATCCTGATTATAAGCCTTTGCGTATCCTTAAAACTTACTTGGAAACCATAAATTTCATTTTAAATCTAACCGATTATGAATTTGGAGAAATGAATTTTAAATCTTGGAGGTTACCCATGGTTTTAAAAAATAGTTCTGATTCTTTATATCAACAGTGGCTCTCTCATTTACCCTATCTAAGTAATCAAGCGGTAGGATATTCATTACTATCACTCATAAAATTTATAGAAAAAGATACCCTACAAGCAAGAAAACATTTTGAAAAAGCTATTCAATGTGATATGTATTATAAACTTGCTTATTACAATTATATACAGTTTCAATTTGAAATGGAAAATTATAAAGAATGTGTTAAATCTGCATCAATTTTAGCTAAAAATATACCTGATGAAAATCATTATTTAATGTTAGCAAAAGCATATTTTTTTGCAAAAAACTATTATCAAACAGAAGAGATTTTACAAAAATTATTAGAAAAAAAAACTAATGAACCTCATGTTTTTACGGCTTTAGCCCAGTATTATTTAAAATTTCGAAAAATGAATGAAGTAGAAAAATACCTTAATTTAGCCAAACAGATAGACCCTCGTGATGCAGATTATAATTTTACTGCTGCAATGTACCATATTGTTTTAGGAAATAAAAAACAAGCAAAAGAACATTTATTATCCTATTTAGAAATTCATGAAAAAGATGCCAAAGCTTGGGAATGGTTAAAATTGTTATCTTTGTAACATGAAAAAATTCTTTTTCTTTTTCATTTTAATTAATGGATTTTTGTACGGGCAAAATCATTCTACATATAGTTTTAAAGTTGGGAAATTAAAATATGATGGAGGAGGAGACTGGTATGCAAATCCTTCTTCATTACCCAATTTTTATCGTTATTTTCGTCAAAATACCAAAGGATTAATCCATTTAGAAGAAGAGATTGTTGAGCCGGGTAGTCCTTCTATTTTTCAGTATCCCATGGTATATATGACAGGGCATGGAAACGTTTTGTTTCATCCAAAGGAAGTTGAAAATTTACGAAAATACATGTTGGCTGGAGGGGTACTTTTGGCTGATGATAATTATGGAATGTTCCCTTATATTAAGCGTGAAATAAAAAAAATTTTCCCTGAATATGAATTAACTGAACTTTCTTTTCAGCATCCTATTTTTCATAAACAGTTTAATTTTCCTAATGGTCTACCCAAAATCCATGAGCATGATGGAAAGCCCGCTCAATTATTTGGAATTATCCATGAAGGAAGAATTTTATGTTTAGTTACTTATGAATGTGATTTAGGTGATGGTTGGGAGGACCCGGAAGTTCATAAAGACCCAGAAGAAGTAAGACAAAAAGCCTTTCAAATGGGTACAAATATTTTGTTATACGTTTTGCTTCATTAGATATTTCATCGCAAATTGATTAGTCGCTTTCCAAAAACCAATGACTAAATACGAAATTTCAAGCAGTGTTAATGCCCTATGCTGTAAATTATTTATATATTTTTTTGTCAAGTCGCAAAATTTGTCTGAACAGAATGATGAACATAAATAAAAGCATCATTATAGATGTTGCAATTTTGTCAGTAAAATAAAAAATTCAAATTAAATAATCAAGTGGTTTAAAAAATTATGACTTAACTTTTCTCTTCTCTTCTTTCTAACTTTGACATGATGAAAATATTAGCAAAAATATGACAATTTATTTATTATCAATTAATTATTTATTTTTGTTTTGCAACGGTCTCAATATATACAAAAAAATGTTTTGAGAAAAAAAGTGGTTAGATTTTTACAGTTGCAAAAAATTTTTATTTTTGCGGTTCAATAATAAACAATTTAAATGAAATTGCTACTAGCGTTAATTTTATATTTCCTTTTAATATTTCAAGTGATTCAAGCCCAAAATCCTTTATCCAGAAATTTTTCTTATAAAGAAATGGGAGCGAATAGTTTAGTTTGGCATATCATTCAAGATGAAAATCATTTTTTATATTTAGCAAACAATGAGGGAGTTTTGATTTTTGATGGTTCTAATTGGAAACTCGTTGAAACACCCAACCCAGTAAGATATTTAGCTTTAGGTCCCAATAAAATTATTTTAGTAGGTTGTAAAGAAGATTTTGGGGCATTAATTCCTGGGGAAAATCATCACTATGTTTATAAGTCCTATAAAAATTTATTAGACAACAAGCTTAGTTTTAACGAAGTAATTAATATTCACGTTTTAGGAAACCAAGTTACTTACATCACAGATAAAAGTATTTACCATTTAGATATTTCTAATTTAGAAAATAAACCCACCCAATTAAAGTGGAATTTTAGCATAGAAGGTTCAGGTAGTTCAAAAAATCAAGTTTGGATTTATTCAGAAAAAGGAGGGCTGAAAAGTATAAAAGATAAAAATATCACAGATTTAAAAGGATTCGAGGCTTTAAATTCTAGTGGGTTTTATAAATCTGCTAATTGCAAAGAAAAAGAGCTGATTGTTTCTTTGTCTGATGAATTATTTTGGTATGATGGTTCCTTAAAGCCTTTTAAAACAGAATTAGATGCTGAGTTTGCTAAGTATCATATCATTGACATAGCTTGTTTTGACAATGGAAATATTGCAGTTGGAACTTACAGTACAGGTGTATATATTATTAACCCTCAAGGAAAATTAATAAAGAAAATTAGTAAAAGTAATCTTATTCCTGATAACAATATTTACAGTTTATTGGTTGATAAAGACCAAAATTTATGGGTAGGTACTTCCAAAGGAGTTACACAAATTTTATTGAACCTTCCTATGGAAGTTTATAATATAGATAATATTGGCGGTAAAATTACTTCTCTCATAGAATGGAATGGAGAACTTTATTTAACTGCAACTACTGGTGCCTATAAAAAGTCAGGAAATGGATTTATCGCTTTAAAAGGGTTAGAGAATACTGAATGTTGGAAAATTGTTAATTATAATGATAAACTTTTTATTGCCTCTAATTTAGGAATTTCTGTTGTAAACGATTTAAATACTCAATTAATTTACAGGGATAAACCCGTTTTTAACTTGAATGTTCAAGCTAACGTATTATGGTTTGCTGGGCAGGATTGTGCTGGTAATGTTCAATTTCATCAAGGTCAATATAAAATAGATAATTTAATACAAAATGTTTCATTAGAAACCAACTCTATTGTTAAAGATTCCAAAGGAAATATTTGGATTGGAACAAATTACAAAGGATTGGTAAAATTTATTCCTCCATCTACTGCTAAATTTTATGGTAAAGAAGAAGGTATTTCCACCGCAAAATCTACTGTTCATTTCGTAAATAACCAATTAATTGTAGAGTCGGGAAAAGAATACTTTACACTTGAAAATGAAACTCAATTTAAACCTTTTGATGCTTTAAAAATTGCTAAACCTAATTTATGGGTAACCAACTCTGTATTAGTTACCTATGACAATTCAGGAATTTTACCTTTCAAATTATCCAATAATCAAATATTCTTAGACAGCATTTCTTTCAATCGTTTCAGAAAAGAATTACCTACTGCATTTTATACAGATGGAAACACCTCTTGGATTGCATTTCCTGACCAATTAGTAAAGCTTAATTTATCTAAATATCAACCTAAAAAAATACAAACTAAAATCAGGTTTTTTGAGAATGATAAAGAAATTTTATATGGAGGCTTAGAAGATTTTAAAAATCAAGAATCCAAGTCTATTGTAGTGCCCTATGGTTCTGTACTAAAATTAATTGCATCAAGTAATGATTTAATCAGTGGAGAGGGTTTATATTACCAGTTTAAAATTGGTGGATTAATTGAAACTTGGTCTGAATGGCAAAAGTCTTCTGTTTTTACTTTAAATGGTATTTCTGAAGGTCAATATACTTTTCATGTAAGAGTACAAGCTGCTGATGGTACTATTGGCGAAGCTGATTATATTCATGTTTATATAACTCCACCTTGGTATAGAACCCTTTGGGCTTATGTTTTCTATTTTTTAGTGGTTGTTATATTAGTTTGGTTATTAATTCAATACAATTTAAAGCGTTTAGAAACGAGAAACAAAGAACTTGCTATTAAAATTGATGAAGCTACCCAAGAAATTAATGAACAAAAAAAAGAATTGGAAATCATTAATGAAGAATTATACGAAAGTATCGTTTACGCAAAAAGAATTCAAGAAGCCATTTTACCTTCACCTCATGAATATACTGACTTCTTAAATATTGCTATTATCTATAAGCCTAGGGATATTGTATCAGGGGATTTCTATTTCTTTGATAAACAAGGTGATAATATATTTTTAGTAGTTGCAGATTGTACAGGGCATGGTGTACCTGGAGCTTTGATGAGTATGCTTGGGCAAAACTCTTTACAATCTATTATTACAGAAAATGCTATTAATGAACCCGCAGAAATTTTACAATTATTGGACTTAAGAATTCAAGTCTTATTGCACCAACAAGGAGGAGCTATTAATGACGGTATGGATATGTCGCTCGTAAAATTTAATATAAAATCCAAATGGCTAGAATTTGCAGGAGCTAACCGTTCCATTGCTATTCTAAAAAAAGATGGTGAATACATTGAAATGAAACCAGACCGTTTCCCAATTGGTGGTGACCAATATGATAATAAAATATTTACTTTAAGAAATATACAACTAGAAAATGGAGATAGATTTTTTATGTTCTCTGATGGTATTGTTGACCAATTTGGTGGACCAGAAGGCAGAAAATTTACCCCTAAACGATTAAGAAATCTTTTAAAAGAAAATGCCAACCATTCACTAGAAAATCAAATTAAAATGATTGAAAAAGCTTATGATGACTGGAAAGGAAATCAACAACAAACTGATGACGTTCTGTTAATTGGGTTTGAAGTAAAATAACTTTATAATATAAATATGAAATTCGGAACAAAATCAATTCATATTGGAAATAATCCAGAAGGTTTAACAGGAGCAGTAATAACTCCCATTTATCAAACCTCAACTTATGCTCAGGAAGAACCCGGAAAGCATAAAGGTTTTGAATACTCTAGAACCCACAATCCTACTAGAACAGCTCTACAAACTACCTTAGCGGCATTAGAAAATGCTCAACATGCTTTATGCTTTGCTTCAGGTATGGCTGTAGAAGACACCATCATGAAATTACTTAGGCCCGGTGATGAGGTCATCTGTACCAATGACTTATACGGAGGTTCTTTTAGATTGTTTACGAAAGTTTTTGCTAATTATGGTATTAAATTTCATTTTATTCCACTTCAAGAAATGGATTTAGTGGAAATTATGATTAACTCTAATACTAAAATGTTCTGGGTGGAAACCCCTACCAATCCACTTTTAAATATTATTGATATTCAAAGCATTGTAGAAATAGCCAAAAAATACAATATACTTACTGTAGTAGATAATACTTTTGCTTCTCCATTTTTACAAAATCCTTTGGATTTGGGTGCAGATATTGTAGTACATTCGGCAACAAAATATTTAGCTGGTCATTCTGATGTTGTAATGGGTTGCTTAATGACTAACCATAATGAACTTCATCAGCAACTCGCATTTCTGCAAAATTCATGCGGAGCGATTCCTGGTCCTTTTGATTGTTTTTTAGTGCAAAGAGGTTTAAAAACTCTACATTTAAGAATGGTTCAACATTGTAAAAATGCTTCTGCTATTGCAAACTATTTAGTCAATCATTCTAAAGTTGAACAAGTTTTTTATCCAGGTTTAACCCATCATAAAAATCATGAAATCGCAAAAAAACAAATGAAAGACTTCGGTGGTATGGTTTCATTTACTTTAAAAAGTGATTCTACTGAAAGTGCGTTTAAATTTATGAAAAATGCAAAATTATTTACATTAGCAGAAAGTTTGGGCGGTGTAGAATCCTTAGTTGGTCATCCCGCAACCATGACCCACGCATCTATTCCTCGTGAAGACCGTTTAAAAGCAGGTCTAAAAGATACCTTAATTCGTTTATCAGTAGGTATTGAAGATACAGAAGATTTGCTAGAAACTATTGAATTTGCTCTATCAAAAGTGTAAATTTTCCTGTGAAATTATAAAATTATTTATATTGGATAAGTTTCCTAAAACTAAATCAAAAAAGCGAAGTAAAATACTTCGCTTTTTTATTTCACAAATAATACATCTAAACAAAAAAAATTTGCAATAAATAGATTTTTTTTCTTTACTTTGTGGTTTAATAGAAAAAAGAAAAATGGGTAAAGTCATTATAGATGGAAAAAGTTACGAGTTTGAAGGGAAGCATTATTTACTTCAATTTGCATTAGATAATGGGTTAGATATACCATATTTTTGTTATCACCCTGCTATGTCTATACCTACCAATTGTAGAATGTGTTTAGTAGAGACAGGCATGCCAGTTATCAATCGTGAAACTAAACAACCTGAATTAGACGAAAACGGTAATCCTAAAATTATGTGGGGAAGAAAGCCTGCTACAGCTTGTAATACACCGTTAGCGGATGGTATGCATGTAAAAACGCATAAAACTTCTAAAGTAGTAGAAAAAGCACAAAAAGGGGTTTTAGAATTTATGCTGATAAACCACCCGTTAGACTGCCCTATTTGTGACCAAGCCGGCGAATGTCCTCTTCAAATCAATACCTATAAATATGGACCTGAAGGTTCTCGCTTTGAATTAGAAAAAGTTCATAAACCTAAACGAATTCATTTAGGTCCCCGTGTCGTTTTAGATGCAGAAAGATGTATCAACTGTACACGGTGCGTCCGATTTACTGAAGAAATTTCTAAATCTAACCAGTTAACTATCATTTCAAGAGGAGATAAAAATTTCCCTGCGGCGGCACCAGGTTTAGTTTTTGATGACCCCTATTCTATGAACGTGATAGATATTTGCCCTGTCGGTGCTTTAACCTCCGAAGCATTCCGTTTTAAAGCACGTGTTTGGGAAATGAACTACACTCCTTCTATCTGTACTTCTTGCGCTAATAATTGTTCCGTTGATGTTTGGGTACGTGATAACCAAGTAATGCGCTTAACCCCAAGAGAAAACCCAGCCGTCAATCAGTATTGGATGTGTGATGAAGGAAGATTAAACATTCAATGGCTTAATGAAAATCGTATTTCAGGCGCTAAAGCAAAAGGAGATACACCCGTTAATCTTGAAGATGCTCTCAATGGAATAAAAGATTTACTCACTCAACATAAAGGTAAAATTTTATTTCTAGGCTCTTCTTTTGCTTCAGTAGAAAATCAATATGCGTTTAAACAGTTTGCTAATGCTTTTGGAGGCAATGACGTTTTTTATGTTAAACATGAAGAATTTTCTTTTGGAGATAATTTCTTGAAAAAAAATGATAGAACTCCAAATGCGGCAGGGGCGGAGTTAGTAGGTTTCAAAGCAGTTTCCTTAGAAGACTTAACGGAAAAAGCTCATAAAGCAGAGGTAATTTATATTATGGAAGATGACCGTACAGCAGAAGCACTTTCTATACACGCTTCTAATAAAATTTTTATCGTTCATGGCTATAACTACGTAAAAGGCTATGAACAATTTACATATTTACTGCCTGCGGCTACTCATACCGAACAAAACGGAGTATTTATCAACTGTCATCAAGTACCACAAGTGGCTTTGATGGCTCGTCAAATTAAAAGAATGACTCCAGAAATGTGGATGTCATTACCTAAATCCCGTTTAGATGCTGGAGGTCAATTAACCGACAACTGGAGAAACCCTGACCATATCATAGATTGTTTACCTTCCTGGATGTTTTTCTCTTATATGCTTCCCAATAATAAAGAACTCCACAACCAAAATCATTTGGAAATATTTAACAGGATAAAATCCAAATTACCTATTATCAAAGATTTAAAACTCCCTAAAAGACAAAGAAAAGAAGTCTTTAAAATGAGCCAATTAGAATTTGCTCAAAAATAATTTCGCTATTTTGAAACTTTGAGTAAAGTTTATACGTACAAAAATTGAACTAAACCATTTATTAATATGTTTGATAGTCTTATAAGAAAATTTTTAAGTTTTTTTCAAGGTCAAGTTGAAAAGAAAATATCTAATATCGTATTTTCAAAAAATATTTCAGTAGATAAAATACCGAGTACAACGGAGGAATTTATAGAATTTAGAGATAGAATGTCTACAACTCCTGAGGGTGGAGTCGTATCGTTTTTAGTAGCATGTTTGATGTACAATCAAAACCCACAGTTGGGACGTGAGTGTATTATCATACAAACCGATGCTTCTCAATTACAGCCTTCCAATTCAGGTTATAAAGGATATGATTTAACGGCATCTAATAGCAATTTAGTTGCTCAGCTGAGTAATAAATCTTATATTGTTAATTCTTATGTACAGGGAACTTCTAATCAAAATGGGTATGCACTACCCAATTTGCCTTATACATTTTCTATTGAAAGAACAGAAGCCACTGATGGTGGAAAATTTATGAAAGTTTTTATTCGTTCTACAGGTGCTGATGCAAGTCGTCCAATCAGAATGGGAAAAAATGATAAAGGCATATGGAAAGCTATGGAGTATTCTAGTTTATTTGTAGGGGTTAATCCACCGATTTCAACGGGAGCAAAAGGTGGTGATTTTTAATTCTGGCATAATATTTGTTATTAAATAAAACAACCATTAATTAAATTAAATATCATGAAAAACGTAGTTTTTGCAGTCGTAATGTTGTTAGGTTTTTGGGCAAATGCGCAAAAAACCATTACTGTAGACAAGTTACCAAGTTCTACAGAGGAATTTATTCAATTTAGAGATAAAATCGCAAATACTCCCGAAGGTGGAGCCGTTGCATTCGTTGTTGCTACGATGTTATATTCTCAAAATCCAAGTATGGGAAGAGAATGTGTGATTATCCAGACGGATATGTCGCAGTTAGATGCATCGAATTCAGGTTATAAAGGATATAATTTAAGATCTTCAAATGACTTTCAGCTGAAACAAATTGATAGTAAAAAGTATATTCCATTTTCATATGCACAAGGCACATCTAATGAGAATGGATATCAACTTCCTAGTGGTTCTTTTAAAATTAAAGTTGAACGTACTGCTGATGCAGGCAATGGTTTAATGAAAGCTTTTGTATGGTCCACAGGTGCAGATAGTGCAAGACCTATTACTTTGAAAAAGAATGATAAAGGTATGTGGAAGGCTTACGAATTTTCTAGTATTATGGTTGGTGTAAGACCTCCTGTTGTAAAATCCCGCGGCGCCGCTGACGGTGATTTCTAACATACTCAAAATATTATTTCAAAAAAGCATTCAGAAATGGATGCTTTTTTTATTAGTGTGCATTACCATACTAGATTAGTGTGCATAGTCGAACTAATCAATAAGCATAATGAGATGTTTTAAACCTAGTACTTTGGGAATATAATTATTTTTTCGGGGTTTACCTTATTTCGACAGATGATACAGTGAGCTTTTCGGACTACTCAACCATTAAAAGTGTAGTACTGAAAATAATCTTCTAGTTCGTTCCCAAAATAGAGCAAAAGCCTTTAATGTTTAGATAAGCTAATTTTTTAAAGCCCTTATTATTTCCCACAAGCTGTAATGGGGAATCTATACTAAAAAGCCGGTCTATACTTTGTAATTTATGGAACAATGGTTTCTTTTTACGATGGTGGTATGTAAAAAAATTTGATGAGTTACAAAAAAATACTCTTTTCCTTAAACAAAGACTATATCCTCTTTGAAAAAATGATTTTTACAGAATCAAGGTCAGTTTAGATAGGTAGAAGGATGAAAATATAACATTAAACTAATGAAAAATAAAGAAAAAGAGCTATAAGAATTTTGCTAAAAAATATTAAATCTAGTAGTCTTAAAAATTTTTTATTTTAAAAAACAATATATTTGTAAATATAATCATATAATGTATGAATGCTTTTAAATTATCAAGCTTTTTAATAGTTCTTGTTGCATGTTTTAATATGAATATTGGATATGCACAGATTGATACATTATTCTGGTTTGCCGCCCCAGAAGTTTCCATTTCTAATCAAAATTTTGATAGACCGATTTTATTAAGGATAACTACTTATTCTAATCCTGCTACTGTAACCATATCGCAACCTGCAGGAGGTGGGATGCCTACCCAAGTTGTCAATATACCCGCTAATAGCACCCAAACCGTAAATTTAACTAATTGGATTGATTTCATTGAAACTAAACCTGCTAATACTGTCCTAAATTATGGATTAAAAATCCATTCTACTGCTTTTATTTCCATTTACTATGAAGTACAATCTATTCAGTGTCAATGTAATCCTGAAATTTTTGTTTTAAAAGGAAAAAACGCTTTAGGTACAGATTTTTGGATTCCCCATCAAACTTTCTTAAATAATAATAATGGGTATTCCCCTTCCCCTTATTCATCCTTTGACATCGTAGCAACAGAAGACAATACACAAATTACCATTATTCCCTCTAATGATGTAGTAGGAAATACTGCAGGAATTCCTTACATTGTAACCCTGAATACAGGACAAGTATATTCAGCCACCGCAGTTAGTCAATTAGCTTCACAAAGATTGAACGGATCAAGAGTAACTTCTAATAAACCTATCGGTATAACTATAAAAGATGATTTAATGTATTTACCTATCTGTTCTGATTTAGGTGGCGACCAAATTGTGCCTACTAATTTATTAAGCACAAAATACGCAATCGTTAAAGGTTTTTTAAATATTCCTGATAAAATATTTGTTTTAGCTACACAAAATAACACCGATATTTGGGTCAATGGGGGATTAGTAAGTACTATCAATCAAGGACAAACCTTTGTTTACGATTTAAATATTAGCAGTGCTTTTTTGGAAGCCTCTAACCCTGTATATGTTCTACACATGTCAGGATATGGCTGTGAAGTGGGGTTGAGTTTACTGCCAAGCATAGAATGTACGGGGAGTTCCTCCGTTTCAATTGTTCGTTCAACAAATGAAGATTTATTTGTTATTATTATTGTCCCTAACGGTTCCCAAGGAAATTTTACTGTAAATGGTAATCTTGGTGTAATTAATCCTGCAAGTTTCAGCCCTATTCCTGGCACTTCAGGACAGTGGCTCAGTGCTCAAGTTAGCTTATCCAGCGCTTCTTTTCCGCAAGGCTCCCCTATTTTAATTCAAAACAGTTCCTCTATATTTCATTTGGGAATGATACATGGTGGAGCTGGTTCAGGTACTCGTTATGGATATTTTAGTAATTATGCCGTCGTTGAAGCTATCGCTAATGCTAATTTTCAAACCTACTGTGAAGGGGACTCTATCGCATTTACAGCTAATTTCTTAACAGGTGCTTCCTATTTATGGACCGGACCTAATAACTTCTCTGCCTCGCAACAAAATCCCGTTATTTATAACGCCTCCACTAATATGACAGGCTGGTATAAATTATTTTTAAACATCGGTATTAACTGCAGTGATTCCGATAGTGTGTATATTACTGTAAATCCTTTACCATCTACTCCAGTAGCCAATGATACCACTATCTGCGAAGGTACTTCCGCAACCCTTTATGTTCAATCTCAACCCAATACACAATACGCTTGGTACGACCAAGTATCAGGTGGCAACTTATTGACTAATGGCAATTCTTTCAATACTCCAAACTTAAATAATACAACCAACTACTTCGTTGAAGCAATACAAAACGGCTGTACTTCTACTCGTAAACAAGTAACTGTAAATACTACCAAATTGACAATCAATGATAGCACTTTAAGTGTGTGTAAAGGGGGAAATCTTTCCATTCAAGTTAAATCATTACCTAGTTTTGAAGTAAAATGGTATGATGCAAATGGAAATTTTATAAGCCAAGATAATCCGTTGATTATTAATAACTTAAGTAATGATACTATTTTCTTATACGAGTATGTAAATCAGAACTGCGTTAGCAACCGTGCGACTATAAATATTCAAATAAGTCCACTACCTATTCCCATGTTTACAGTTCAACCTACAAAAGATACTACGCTAAGTGTACAAGATGCTGTATATAGCTTTAGTAATTTATCACAAGGAGGCATAAAATATAAGTGGTATTTTGGAGACGGCGATACTTTAATTACAACAGATTTATTTGATATGATAAGTCATCGTTATGAACAAGAAGGAGAATATAATGTAAGATTATGCGTAGAAAATTTACTTGGTTGTACTAATTGTTACGAATATGGTCCTTTAATGGTTAGCAATACATTTTGGTTATTTATTCCGAATGTATTCACTCCAAATCAAGATGGTTTAAATGATGATTTTAAAATAGTGATGGTAGGCATATCTACTGCAGAATTAACAGTTTATGATAGATGGGGGGTTGAGATATTTAATACTCGGGATGCCAAGGTCCAATTCTGGAACGGTACAAAAGATGGGAAAATCTGCCCTGAAGGTGTTTATACTTATAAATTAAAAGCAACAACAATAAACGGTAAAAACATTATGAGATTTGGAACGATAACTTTATTACGATAAAAAAGTAAATTCTATTTGAGAGTATTTTTTAGTTAAACAAAATATTTAATATTTTTTGACTTTTTCATTTCAAAATGAAAATATATCTTTGCAGTATGAAAAAGTCAATCTGCACTATTTGGATTATAATAACTGTTTTTTCTCTTGCATTCAGTGATCATGGCAAAGATAAAAAATTGAAAAACAATAGAATAGAAGAAATTATAAAATTTCCAAAACATGTTTCTCATCTTAAAAAACTTAAAACTCATCAATTGAAAATTGAAAAAAATTATTATGCAAATCACGAGAGAAATTATTATTTGATTTGTAAAAATGTTGAACAGACCCATTATAAGAAAGCCATTTTCTATGTTCACGGAGGAGGTTGGATTTTAGGTAAACCAGAAAATCATTTAAAACTTGCAGAATTGTTATCAGAGCAAGGTTTTGTTGTTATTCTTACTTCCTATCGTTATGCGTATCAAACCAGTGGTATTGAGATGGTAGAAGATTTGAAAAAAGCGTATTACGATGCATGTATAACCATAAAAGAAAAATTTCCAGAAGTTGAAAGTGTCATCATAGGAGGAGCCTCTGCTGGTGGAAATCTAGCGAGTTTACTTGCATTATCTAATTTGGATAGCCTTTTACCAATTAAAGGATTATTTTCCTTATCGGGAGTATTAGATTTATCTGAAATAAAATATAACGCAATTATCAAAATATTTGCGAAAGAACCCAATTCATTAGATTATCATTTGGTGAATCCAATATCTTACTTATCTCATTCAAAAGGTCAATTTCCCATTTTATGTATTCATGGAACTCAAGATGGTTTAGTTCCTGTTTGCTCGAGTAGTAATTTTGTTGAGGTTGCAAAGAATAAAAGTTGCCATTCAGTAGAGATTTTTTATTTTCAAGCAAATCACATAGATATAACTTCAGCTTGGTATTATGATACAAAAAAGAATTACGGACAAAAAGAAGTTTTATTATCTTGGCTATTAAGTTTATAATGGGTATTTTTAAAGTTTTAAAGGTAAATTTTTTTTAGGTACAAAATAAAATTGGCATTAACTTTGCCGATATAAAACTAAATATGTTAAAAATGAGAATTTCTTTATTGGTATTAATTTCCTTAATGAGCTTAAACGCATTAGCTCAAGGTTTTACAGGTACTATTACTTATGATTTTAAGATTTCTGGTCCTATGGCAGACCAAGTAAAGGGTATGATGCAAGAAAAGCAGATAATTAAAATCAAGGGTAATAACATGCGCCAAAGCATGAAAGGAGGAATGATGGCTCAAATGATGGGCGATATCATTTTCTTAGGAGATAAAAAAGAAGCCTATATTCTTCAAGCTTCTGAAAAAAAAGCCTTGAGAATGGCAACTGATGAAATGAAAGATGAAGGTGCAAAACCTAAAGTTACTAAGTTAAATGAGGTTGTGGATATCGCTGGTTATAAATGTCAGAAATATTCTATTGAAATTGAAAATGAACAACTTGGTGGAACTTTAACAGAATATGTATGGGCAACAAAAGATATTCAAATCAATAATCCAAAATCTGGAATGAAAACACAAAATTCTATTACAATGGAAGGTGTAGATGGAGTGGTTTTAAAAATGGTTACAGATATGAATGGAATGTTTACTTTAACAATGATTGCAACACAAGTACAAAAAGGTGATATTCCTGATTCAGAATTCGTTATACCCAAAGATTATAAAATTGAAAAATTTGACCCTAACGCTTTTGGTTTTGGGAAATAATAATTTGTAATGTTTAAAAATTTAAGGCTGTCTTAGAAGGACAGCCTTTTTTTATTCAATCTCTTTTATTATGTTGGATAATTTCAGATTTTGTATTTTCTTCTACTTTATTAGGTGGATTTGAATTTACTGGTTCTTCATTTTTGGGGCTGATAATATTATGTTTTTTATTATCTTGAAATTGACCTTTTGAGTTTTGAGAAGAAGAGTTTGTTGTAGTATTTTGTAAGTTAGCCTTTATATTAACATCTTTCTTATTTGAAATTGTTTCAGTCTGTGCAGAAAGATAATGATAAGAGAAAATAAAAACACAAATAATAACGTATCTCATGACTATGATTATTTTAAAATAACTTCAATAATTAATTCCCCACAATTAACATCTGTTGAACAGTTTCCACCAATATTAACTGCCTGAGTTCCGCTATATCTTCTACCTCTAATATCATAAGTATAAGGACCTGCTGGAACATTTTCCATAGTAAACATAGAAGTTGTTTTAAACTCATTAATATTAAGACCATCTAATGTAATTCTATTGTATGCACCAACAGGTAAAAAAATTCCATTTCTAAATACTGCAATATCAACAGTTGCATAGTTCAATGAATTAGTTGCGGTTTCCATTGCTCCACAGTAAGCATAAACATATACATCTGCAGTCATACCAGCAGGTACAGTAAAGTTAATTGAGGTACCGGGTACAGTTGTAAAAGTTCCAGAAGTGAAGTTGGTTAATCCCGCAGTAGCAGAAGCTTTAAACAACATTCTACCATTATCAAGTCTTACCCATAAAGGATTAGCGGGGGTTCCTCTATTATAATAATAACCAGGATAAACAGCGTTTTGTCCTGTACCAGCAGTAGCAGTATTGTAAATGATTAATCCTTGTGCGGGGTTGGTAATAGGACCTGCTGTATTAGCAGCAGTTAAAGCAACTTTTGGCGCTAAAATTCCTTTATTAGTAGAACTAACATCTAAAATAGCAGAAGCATCGGGAGTACCTGTTCCTATTCCTACATTTCCGTTAGAAGCAATTCTCATTCTTTCTGCTCCGTTAGTAGAAAAACCTAATTCATCAGTAGAAGCTCTAAATAAACCCATGTCTGAATCAGACTCCCATGAATAAAAGGGTGCATTAGCGGTACCGTTAGCTAAACCAAATACTTGATTTCCATTGGCTACTCTAAATCTTTGAATATTATTGGTTCTAAAAGTAAGAGGTTGTGCATCGGTTGTCCCAACAAAGTTTATGGCTGCGTCTGTACCTGAATTACCCAGTAAAGCCCAATCGTTTCCAGCGCCATCTGTTAATCTTACCCATTCTGTACCATTCCAATAATAATAACCCGGAGAAACTGCATTCACGCCTGTACCAGCAGTAGCTGTATTATAAACTAACAAACTATTTACGATACCAGCACCAATAGGAGCATTGTTATTTCTTGC
>CALLMJ010000166.1 GCA_938006875.1 uncultured Bacteroidia bacterium | reverse complement strand
ATGGTTCAGTAGGTACTGTGATGATTGACCCATTTGGTGGAGGTGGTAATTGTGGTTCTGATAATCCTGATGTAGCTTCAATCAGAATCAATAATGGTTCTACTATTAACGCAAGTTTTTCAACGGGTAGTGTTCAAGTGGATGCTCAAGCATTGAACGCTTCCGGTGGAGTAGTTTCTGGTGTTACCTTAAATTATAGTTCCAGTGATACTGCTATATTTATGGTTGATGCTAATGGAGTAATTACTCCTGTTGCTCCTGGTACAGCAACCTTAACAGTTTGTGTTGGAAGTAAATCAGCAACCGCTACTGTAAACGTAACTTTCTAATTCCTTTAAACACATACGATAAAATTTGGAGGTAGTTTTTATCTACCTCTTTTTTTATGATTAATTTCTTGTGAATTAAAAGTCATAAAATAAAGTTTATGAACAATAAATTAAAAAATGGTTTATCAGTTAATTGTTAGCGATTAATGAGGAAATCTAAAAGATTTGGAATATTCGGTTGTTGAGTAGTGAGTGAAGCGAACATACCGAAACAACCGATTTTCCACGAAAAATGGTCATTTCGGTACGGCAACGCCAACTCAATGACCAGCGGTATGGCAACGCCAACTCAATGACCAGCGGTACGGCAACGCCTACTCAATGATTGGTCCTTAAAATAATCATAACTATCCAATTGTAATCAAAACAAAAATTTTGTTCAAAAACTCTAATAATAAATCACAACTTTATGCACATATATGTGAATTATGGTAGATAAATATATGTGAATTTTTTTTGATAACTGACAAATTGTCTTTATTTTTGTAGCATACAAATACTAATCTAAAATGAAGACGAAAATTACTCAAAAAGTATTTGAACCTTTACTAGAAAAAAACATAGATGAAAGTAAGCAAGGTCTTGCTTATGAAAATATTATCAACCAAAGTTCTAGCAAAAAAGCCTACATAGAAACCTATGGCTGCCAAATGAATTTTTCGGATACAGAGATTATTGCATCTGTTCTTACGGATTTGGGTTATGGTTTTACGGCAAATGTTTTAGAATCGGATTTAGCTTTAATCAACACTTGCAGTATTCGAGAAAACGCCGAAGAAAAAGTTTGGAATAAACTCAAAGAACTAAAAAGTGTTAAAAAGAAAAATCCTAATCTTTTAGTGGGTGTGATGGGCTGTATGGCAGAAAGGCTAAAATCTAAACTTCTGGAACAAGAAAAATTAGTAGATATTGTGGTTGGTCCTGATGCTTACAGAGATTTACCCAAACTTATTGAAAGTGCTGAAAGTGGTATCAGAAGTATTAATGTTTTATTATCTCGTGAAGAGACTTATGCAGATATTTCACCTATTCGTTTAAATACCAATGGAGTTTCTGCGTTTATTTCCATTATGCGTGGCTGTAATAATATGTGTACTTTTTGTGTAGTACCTTTTACAAGAGGTCGTGAAAGAAGCCGTGATTACCAATCCATTTTAAATGAAGCTCAAGAACTTTTTGATAATGGTTATAGAGAAGTTACCCTTTTAGGACAAAATGTTGATTCCTATAAATACGAAGATTGCAATTTTGCTCAATTATTAGAAAAAGTGGCTTTAATAAACCCTGATTTAAGAATTCGTTTTTCTACCTCTCACCCCAAAGATATTACTGATGAAGTGCTCTTTACCATGAAGAAATATGACAACATCTGCAATTATATTCACCTTCCTGCACAATCCGGTAATACCGAAATCCTAGAAAAAATGAATCGTGGATACTCCCGTGAATGGTATATCAATAAAGTCAATAGAATAAGAGAAATTTTACCGGATTGTGCGATTTCTACGGATATTATTGTAGGTTTTTGTGGAGAAACAGAAGAACAGTTTCAGGATACTGTAACTTTAATGGAATGGGCTAAATTTGATTTTGCTTATATGTTTTTTTATTCAGAAAGACCCGGAACCCCGGCTTCTAAAAAATTTGTTGATGACATTCCCGAAGAAGAAAAAAAACGTAGATTACAGATTATCATTGATATTCAAACCAAAAATAGTTATCAAAGTAACCTAAATGATTTGAATAAAACCTATAAAATTTTGATTGAAGGGGATTCAAAAAAATCTTCATTGGATTTCTGCGGTAGAAATGACCAAAACAAAATGGTAATATTTAAAAAACAAAAAGGTCTTCAACCAGGTGATTATGTAAATGTTAAAGTAAATCAAGTTACATCAGCAACTTTAATAGGTGAAATTATATGAATAACAGAGACAGCATAAAACAACGTTTTGGTATAATAGGAAATAGTGATTTGCTAAATCAAGCGGTGGATATTGCTGTTCAAGTTGCACCAACGGAAGTAACTGTTTTAATTAATGGTGAAAATGGTACAGGGAAAGATGTTTTTTCTAAAATTATTCACCAATTAAGCTTAAGAAAACATAAAACTTTTATTGCCATAAACTGTGGAGCAATTCCAGAGGGTACTATAGATTCTGAATTATTTGGGCACGAAAAAGGTTCATTTACTTCTGCTTATGAATCTAGAAAAGGTTATTTTGAAGAAGCCAACGGCGGAACAATTTTTTTAGATGAAATTGCTGAAATGCCTCTCCCTACACAATCCCGTTTGTTAAGAGTTTTAGAAAACGGTGAATTTATTCGAGTGGGTTCCTCAAAAATACAAAAAACTGATGTAAGAATTGTTGCGGCTACTAATAAAAACCTCGTAGAAGCTATTAGAGATAATAAATTTCGAGAAGATTTATATTTTCGTTTAAATACTGTTACCATTTATGTTCCGCCATTAAGAGAAAGAAAAGAAGATATTGAAATTTTATTTCGTTATTTTGCAGTACAATTTGCTGAAAAATATTCCAAAAAACCCATAAGACTTACCCCCTCTACTTTGCAAATACTCCAAAAATACCACTGGCCTGGGAATGTAAGAGAATTGAGAAATTTTGTTGAAAAAATTACGGTTTTAATTCAAAAAGAACACCTTATTGAAGAAGATTTGTATCAATATTTACCTTTTACAGAAAATTCCCTCCCAATTATTAACCAGCTACCCGTTACTTTTCAGAATACTACATATCAACCAAATAATGGTTCCTTAGAAACTGAAATTATTTTAAAAGCATTGATTGAAATTAAAAGAGAAATTCAAGAAGTAAAAAATCAAATTTTTGAACTTTCTTTAAAATCTGAAAATTTAGAAGGTAATAACAACGGAAATTCTTTTCAAAAGATTTATAATGATAATAGAATCAATGAATTGCCTATGTTAGATGAGAGCCTTTCATTAGAAAAAAAAGAAAAAGATATGATTGTTCGGGCTTTAAATAAATACAAAAGTAACCGAAAAAAAGCTGCTGCTGAGCTAGGAATTTCTGAAAGAACTTTGTATAGAAAAATTAAACAATACGATTTAGAGCAATTATGAAAGTATTAATCAAATTTACATGTTGGTTTTTGATATTTTTACAAGGCTGTTGGTATTCTTTTACTGGAGTCAGCATTCCTAATGAAATGAAAACATTAAAAATTGAAAATTTTACGAATACATCAGAATTAGTAGTTCCTGCATTTTCTCAATTGTTTTCTCAAAAACTTAGGGATAAATTCTTATCTCAAAGTAATTTAAAACAGATTGATGGTGAAGCAGATTTGATTATTAAAGGAAACATTACAGGTTATCAAATTGCTCCTATTGCTCTACAAGGAAATGACCGTGCAGCGCAAAATCGATTAACTGTGAATATTGAATTTCAACTCATATCTAATAAATTTGAAGATTATAATAAAGTTTACAATGTAAGTAACTTTGTTGATTTTACCACAGCCTATTCAAGTGCTGAAAGTCAATTAATTCAAGAAATTTCTGAAAAATTAAGTCAAGATATTTTTAATAAAACCTTTTCCAATTGGTAGACCATGATTCCGTTAGAACTATTTAAAAAATCAAAAGAAGAAAAATTATCCGCAATGGAAGCTCAATGGGTAGAAACACAACTCAATAAATACCCCTATTTTTCTTTGCTTCATTTTATTCATGCAAAAATTGCGCATCATAATAATAAGGATAACGCCAAGGATTTAGCTTCAATTGCTTCTATTTATTCTAATGATAGAAAAAAAACTGCTAATTATATTCAACAAAGCTTAAAAACAATCTTTAAACCTTCTTCTGAAATTTTTGATGAAATCCCTGTAACTGAAGAAAAAACTCAAAAAGTTATAGTTACAAAAGAATATATTCCAAAAGGTCCTAGAGTAGGAATGATAGATTGGAAAATCCAAACTATTATTCAAATAAGGGTTCAAATGTTTCTCCATGTTACTAAATTATTGACTCAAGAAATGGAGAATTTTAAAAAACCTAAAATCTCTAAAGAGTCTAATCTTAATCCTTTATCCTTAAATTTAGCGGAAAATATATTGAATTTATTAAATATCAATTTGTTAGACTTAGCTTCCAATCCCAATATCAATCCTACCGGTGTAATCGCTAATGCTGCTGATGTTCTTAATACAAAAGAAAAAGAACAAAATATAAAAGGTGATACCAAAACTGATTTCTTTGCAGAAAAGTTAGCTAAACTTCGTGAAACTAATGAAGAACTTAAAAGACTCAAAAAAATTACTTCCGATTCTATGAAGCGGTTTGTTGAACCTAATTTTGATAATCGTACCTACATAACCGAGTTAGACGAAGAAGTCTTTAATACAAAATTAGAAGAACAAAAACAAAAAGCTGTTAAAGAAAATATCTTAAATCCTCCCATTGTTACAAAACAAGAAAATATTTCTGTTACCGAAAATCAAATGGTTGTTCAAAAACCAGTAGAAACCCAAACCAATGTTGTTGAAAAACCAGTAGAAATCAAACAAGAAGACAAAACTACTGAAACAAAAAAACAAAATATTATACAAAATGTAACTTCTGATTCCATGAAAAGGTTTAAACCTTTGACCTTTGAAGAAGAAGTGCCCAATAATATTTTAGAAACCACTCAAAATGAAAATATTGAAACATCTGCAATGAATATTCCTATTGTAGAGGAAAATATTATAATAGAGGAAATTAAAACTGAAAAATATCAAAAAACACAGGAACCTGTTCAAAATATCTCTTCTGATTCTTTCAAGCGTTTTGTGCCTTTAGAAATTGAACCTACTGAATCTACTAAAAAAGAAATTCCTTTACAAAAAACTGAAACGGTTAATGAAAATATTCAAAAAAATATCTCAACAGACTCTTTCAAACGTTTTGTTACCCCTGAATTTGATACAAAAGCGGAATCCTTAAAATCAAAAAATTTAGAGCAACCCATTACACCCATAGAAACTTCACCAATAAATCAAGAAGTTATAAATGAAGTAGTTAAAGGTTCCAAAGATAAAAATAAAATTGAAAGCAAAAAACTCGCAGGAAACCAAGATTCTCTGAAAAGATTCGTGGAACCTGAATTTGATAATGTTATTATAACCAAAAAAGAAGTAACCAAAAAAGAAGATACGTCTCTCTCCCGTTTTGTTAAACCTGAATTTGATGAAAATTCTAAAAAATCCTTCAAAACCGAAGAGACCGTAATTGAGGTTCAAAGCACTAAATATGTCATAGAACTAGTAGTAAAAAAAGATAAAATTCACCATTACTTCAAGAAAGATATAGTTTCAAAAATAATTGAAGTTAATCCAGAACTTACGGAAAATCCTGTTTCAGAAACTGTTCAAGAAAATCCTGTTTTAGAAACCGTTCAAGAAAATCCTGTTTCAGAAACTGTTCAAGAAAGCCCTGTTTTAGAAACTGTTCAAGAAAATCCTATTTTAGAAACTGTTCAAGAAAATCCTGTTTTAGAAACTATTCAAGAAAGCCCTGTTTTAGAAACTGTTCAAGAAAATCCTGTTTTAGAAACTATTCAGGAAAATCCTGTCTTAGAAACTGTTCAAGAAAGCCCTGTTTTAGAAACCGTTCAAGAAAGCCCTGTTTTAGAAACTGTTCAAGAAAGCCCTGTTTTAGAAAATCCCGTTGAGTCAGAGATACAAAAACCCTATCATGAATTAATTAATATTGAAAGGTTGGAAAATAGAATTGCAGGTCATAAGAAAAAGGCGGAAATAATCGGGAAAAAAGCACAAGTTTCTTCAGATATTACTTTAAAAAGTTTACAAAATAAGTTTTTACAAAGTATAATTAAAGCTAAACCTGATAAAAAGCAGTCAGAAGAAATCAGCAAATCTATTCAAGAAATAGAACAAATTGGCTCAAACAAAAATATTGATGATATTTTGGAAAAAATCAAACAATTAGAAAATAAATTTTCAAGTATTCAACAAATGGAAAACAAAAACGATTCTTTCCATATCATTGAACAAGAAAACGAAGAAACACATGACCTAAGTGATGAAATTATCACCGAAACGATGGCAAAAATCTTTTTGGTTCAAGGAGATATTTTAAAATCTATAAAAATTTATAAAAAGTTAATAGAAAGAAATCCCAAGAAACGTGAATATTATGAGCAAAAAATAAAGGAAATAGAGTCTAAATAAAATGGATAGAAATAAGCTCCTGTTGTATTTGTGGGTTGGATTACTATTATTTTTGGTAATTGGTTTCGTATTTTTTAAAGGGTTCATGGGTTTACTTTGGAAATCTATGTTTAGTTTTAATGGACTAGTTTTACTGTTTAGTCGTATTTTTTCGTTTTTGATTGTTAGTAGAATACTATACATTTTTATTTTATTTTTTTTGTTATACTGGATTTTTAAAAGTCTTAAAAGTAAATCATAGCTTAAAAATAAGCGTAAGGGATACGAAGGGGACAATTCGATAATCTCATTGACCACGAGAAGGCACTGCCTTTTGATGCTGAGTTCGTCGAAGCAGAAAAAGTTTTGTGATACATTGAGTTCATCAAAATGCCGAATGAATATTGAAGCTCTCAGCAAACTTGACCCACAGCGTAAAAAGGACATTCCTCAAATCTTTCCTATAACTTTAAAAATTCTTAATTGTAATTAAGGTTACTTTATACTTCTGAAAATTTCGTATATTTGCTTTTCAATTAAAGAAAATGAAATTTGGAGTTGTAACTTTTCCGGGTTCAAATTGTGACCAAGATTTAATCTACATATTACAAAATATTTTAAAACAAGAAACAGTCAATTTATGGCACAAATCACATGATTTACAAAATTGTGATATGATTTTTTTGCCGGGTGGTTTTTCTTATGGAGACTATTTAAGAACAGGTGCAATTGCTAGATTTTCGCCAATTATGAATGAAGTGATTGATTTTGCCAATAAGGGAGGTTATGTCATGGGAATTTGTAATGGTTTCCAGATTTTATGCGAATCGGGCTTACTTCCTGGTGTTTTAATTCGAAATAATAATATGCAATTTATATGCGAAAATATTTTTATTAAACCTGTAAACAAAAATACATTAATTACTCGTAATATTCAAAAAGAAACATTAAAAATTCCTATTGCTCACGCAGAAGGAAACTTTTATTGTGATGAAAAAACTCTTCAATCTATTCAAGAAAATAATCAAATTTTGTTTCAATACTGTGATATAAACGGTAATGTCAATGAAGAATCTAACCCGAATGGTTCCTTATTGAATATAGCAGGAATTACCAATAAAACTCAAAATGTATTTGGTATGATGCCACATCCAGAACGTGCTGCGGATAAATGGTTATTTAATGAAGATGGACTTCAATTATTTAATTCTATTGTTCAACAAACTGTAGGTGTATGAAAAAAATCGGAATCTTAATTTTACTTTTTATCTTTCAATTTGTTCATGTTCAGGGTCAAATTACTAATGCTATCACATGGAAAAATTCATTATCCAATGAATATCCTAAAATAGGTGAAGAAGTAACTTTGATTATGGAAGCTAAAATTAAAAAGGGTTATCATATTTACTCTTCTAAACGTTCAGCCAAAGATTCTTATATGCCTACGGAATTGATATTAGATAAAGTGGCTAAAGGCGTTCAAATAGTTGGGAAGTTAGAAGAATTTGGAGAACTTCATAAACAATATGATGAAGTCTTCGAAGATGATATGTATTTCTACGAAGACAAAGTGGTTTTTAAACAAAAATTAAAAATTATTTCTAAAGAAGTCAATATTCGTGGGGTTTTAAAATACCAAATTTGTGATACGATGCAATGTGTTCCTGGTGATAATGAAATAAAATTTCAAATTAAAGCCATTGCAGAAAGTAATCAAACGAAATCAGATAATCAAGAACAAAAAGCTGATAATCTAAAAAATATCATTGAAGATACTACTCAACAAGTTCAAAATAATGAAAATCAACAGAATGACAATCAAAACATTCTAAAAGAAAAAAAAAACTCTGAAAATCCTCCTATAAGAGTAAAAGAGTTAGGAATTTTTACTATTTTTTTGGAAGCTTTTTTGTTTGGCTTAATATCTTTATTAACTCCTTGTGTTTTTCCTATGATTCCTATGACGGTTTCTTTTTTTACCGATAAAAAGAAAAAAGGAAATGAAAATTTATCGGATGAAGAGAAAAAAAAGAAACAAGCAAAAGGTATAAAAAATGCTTTAATTTTTTCTGGTGCTATCATTTTTATTTATACTTTCTTAGGTTTATTGATTACCATTTTATTTGGACCTCAAACCTTATATAAACTTTCATCTGACCCTTGGGTAAATTTATTTTTCTTTGTTATGGTATTAATATTTGGTTTGTCTTTTTTAGGATGGTTTGAAATTACTTTACCGAGTTCTTGGGTCAATGCAATAGATAAAAAAAGCAATCTAAAAAGAATAATTTCATCAGGAGGTTCTGAATTATACAAAGTGGGTGATTTAGTGGATATTACTAAAATTTCACAAGAAAATCTACGATTAAAAAAAGAGGGTAAAGAACCCATTTCCTTTGAAGAAAATATGAGTTTAAGTGGAATATTCTTTATGGCTCTGACATTGGCATTGGTTTCCTTTTCTTGCACAGGTCCTATTATTGGAACTTTATTGGTAAACGCAGCAAGCGGAGAAGTAGCAGGACCTGTTGTAGGTATGTTAGGGTTTTCCTTAGCTTTTGCTTTACCATTTGGTTTATTTGCTATGTTTCCATCTTGGTTAGATTCATTACCCAAATCTGGTGGCTGGTTAAATACCGTGAAAGTCATTTTAGGATTTTTAGAAATTGCTTTAGCCTTAAAATTTTTGTCTAACGCTGACTTGGTTTGGCATTTAGGAATTTTAGATAGGGACGTTTATTTATCGGCCTGGATTGTTATTTTTACTATGCTCGGGCTTTACTTATTAGGTTTTATTATGCTCCCTCATGATGATAAATTAGAAAAACTTTCTGTCCCTCGTTTGATGATGGCAATTCTTACTTTTTGGTTTGTTTTATATATGATTCCTGGAATGTGGGGGGCAGATTTAAAACTTTTATCGGGTTTTTTACCTCCTATTCATGATAACATGGGTGTTAGAATTTTAGATGGTACGGTGGTTGGGGCATTAAAAAATGCTTCTGAAAATGAAATTTGTCAATTACCCAGAAAATATGAACACCTCAAAAAAGATACTCCTCCAGGATTTTGTACTTTTTATGATTTAGAAGAAGCTCAAAAATATGCAAAAAAAGTCAATAAGCCTTTATTCATAGATTTTACAGGGCATACCTGCGTGAATTGTAGAGACATGGAACAAAATGTTTGGACTGATAAAAGGGTTAAAAACCTTTTAAATAAGGAATTTGTAATGGTTTCATTATTTGTTGATGATAGAGAACCTTTAGAAGAACCCATCGAAAAAGATGGTAAAACTATACGTTATATTGGTGATAAATGGCTTCATTTGCAACAAACAAAATATAATACCAATGCACAGCCTTATTACGTCATTACAGATTCGGATTTGAATAACTTAGTAGAACCGCGTGCTTACAATAAAGATAAAGATGCTTATTTGCAGTTTTTACAAGAAGGTTTGAAAAACTTTAAAAAATAATTCCTGTTTTTCAGCATACTTTTTGATACTTTTGCATAAATTCGTTATATGAAAACCAAAAGTTTAATTGCAGTATGGGCTATACTTTTTTTTGCGTATAATCTTAATGCTCAAAAATTTAAAGATGTTACAACATTTGCTTGTGAAGGTTACTTATTAGAAAAAATTGGTTACCCTTCAAAAATGGTTTCCGATGGTAAAGGAAATTTATATTTTGTAGAATATTGGATACAGGGCAAAGGAGGGAGAAGAGTAACGGGTAAATATCTGCAATGTTTAAATTCAAAAATGGAAGAGACTTGGTTTAAACCCACATTTGCAGAAAATCAACAAGCTTCTTATGAATTTATGGATTTGTTTATGTTGAATAAAACCCTCGCTGTTATAGGAAATATACCCATAGATAAAAAAGAGAAAAAAACGATTGTTCAATTTTTTAGTTTAACAGGAAAAGATTTAACCCCCCAATTGAGCATGTCTAATTTTGAGGTTTTTGGTGCTAAATACAATGATTATGAACAAACCATTATTCCTTCATCGGATTCCATGAACATCTTATGGCTAGGATATAATCCCACAGCTTCCGCAAATAAACGTAGAGTTTTTGCTTCTGTTTTTGGTACTGATGGTAAAAAATTGTGGTCTAATGAATTAAATTTACCATACACCGATAAAAAATACATCATCAAACAAACATTAGTGGACAAAAAAGGAAATCCTTATTTCTTGATGGTTTTTGAGAAATATCTAAATATTTTGGAAGAAGATAAAAAAAACCTACCTGTGGTAGTGAAGTATGATTACAAACAAAAAAAATATTTTGAATTTCCTATTACTTTTGAAAATGCAGCAGTACCAGAAATTAATATGTTTATTAATTCCGAAAATAATTTATTACTAGTAGGAGCAATTGCTGATGGAAATACAGGTATTCAAAATGGAGATAAAATTTATGAAAAACCGTTAAGTTGGTCTAAATTTTTTTATAAACGCTTGAATGTTTGGGAAGGAATGAAAGCAGACCAAGAAAATTTTGTGGATATTCCAGAGAACATGAAAAAAAAGTATGCTTCTACACCAGCAAATTTTAAGGAAAGTCTTTTAATAGAAAAAAATCACAAACTTTTATGGCTTATTGAAGAGGCTTTTCAACAAAATAAAGAAGGGGGCAAGCTTTTTTATAGAAATGATGTTGCGGTTTTGTGTGTTGATATGAAAGAAGGAAAAATTCAGTGGTCTTCAATTGTAGAAAAAAAACAAAGAGATTTTAATAATGACCATCTTTTTTCTTACGTATGGTTATTTTCAGGAAATCGGTTACATTTGTTTTATATGAGTGAAAAAGGTGCTGCTGGAAAAGCACTAAATACAGGAATTGATTTAGAAAACGGTGAAATTTTAACCCAAGAAGTCATAAAAAATGAAAGTTCCAATTATTATTTTTTTCCTGCGAGAAGCACACCTGTAGATGAAAAAACTTTAATTTTACTAGGAGTAGGCAAAATCAATGCAAATCAATATATGCTATTAAGGATTGCATATTTTTAGAAATCTGAATTTAGATAAGTTCTGACTTTTCAATTATTCTTCAAAAAATGAACTTTTTTGAAATTTATTTTGCTAACTAAATAACGTAAATTATTTTCGCAGAATATATCAAAAAATATGAGTACTGAAACTATCACTTTAAATTTTCAATTACCAGAAACTGCAAAACAAATCGGTGAAATGGTAAGAAAATATGCAGAAGAAAAAATTAAACCTGTTTTTATGGAGTTTGATGAAAACCAAGAATTTCCAACTCAAATTTTTAAGGAATTAGGTGAACTGGGTTTGTTAGGAGTATTAGTTCCAGAGAAATATAAAGGTGCAGGTTTAACTTATGTGGACTATGTAACTGCAATTATTGAATTAGGAAAGGTATGTGGGTCTATAGGATTATCCATGGCTGCGCATAATTCCTTGTGTACTGGTCATATTCTACAATTTGGTTCAGAAGAACAAAAACAAAAATATCTTCCTTTATTAGCTACGGGGGAATGGATTGGTGCTTGGGGTCTTACTGAACCTAACACAGGCTCTGATGCTGGTAATATGAAAACTACTGCAAAAAAAGATGG
>CALLMJ010000165.1 GCA_938006875.1 uncultured Bacteroidia bacterium | reverse complement strand
AAAAAAATTACATTAGAAGAGGCTTTTAATCAAGTTCCTGATGTAAATGAAGCAGAAACCGCAAAAGTCATGCAAGACGGTGGTGTAGACGAACAAGTGCAAGAAGAAGAACAACAGGAAACGCAACCAATGATGTTACCTGACAACAACACTCCTGATTTTTTAACAATAAAAAAACTTATCTATTCAGATAACCCTGTACTTAATGCTATACTAAATAAAGATGGTCAAAGAAAACTTATTGCTAAAAAAGGATTAGTAAATGAAGATGGATATTTACATTCATCAGAAAACAAAAATAATCCAGTAAACATTATAAAAAGCAATATTATAACCACAGAAGGTATGGCGTTTCCAATATATGCTAATGGGAAACTGTTAAAGCCCAATACAGGACTATACAAATTTGCTTCAAAATATGTAATTGAAACGCCTGCGTTTAACAAAGGTGGTAAATGTGTTTTTGGAAAATATACTAAAAAAGCACAAAAAGGAATAGAAGAAGCAGAAGAAACACAAGAAACAAAAACTAATCCTTTTATGTGGAGAACTCAAAACATCACTACATTTGGTGACATAAACAAAAAATTTAGACCTATTACAAATGAAACAGGAGCTACATTTGAAAACAAAATCACAAATGTAGGGAATATTTATAACAAGTTTAATCCTAATACAAACAAACAAACAAATACAGAAATAGATTGGCACGACCCTGATATTGCAAAAGACAACGCTTCGTTCATGTGGTCTGACCCTGATATTGCAAGAGAAAACGAACTTAACAAAAAAAGACAAATAGATTGGTATGACCCTGATATTGCAAAAGAAAATGCCAAAAAACCTAAAACTACTAATGATATAATTAAAAAAAATCCATTTAATTTCAGTTCTACAAACGAATTTAAAGCCATAGACCCTAATACTGCATTTAGTTATGGATTAGGATTATTTCAACTTTGGAAAGCCTATAATGCAAAACCTTCTCAAAGAGGTGCTTATACTATGTCTCCTGAAATAAAAAGAGTATTAGGACAAAGAAAATACTATGAAAAATATGGAGACCAAAAAGCATATAAAGATGCGTTAACTAACATAGAAAGAGAACGCATGAGAGCTATGAGAGCATTAAATACAAACACATCAGCAGGGTCTTACTTAAATACAGTATCTTCTATGTCTTCTAATTTAAGCAATGCTCAAAATGAAGCCATGGACAAGTTTATAACACAACAACAAAAAATAGGAAGAGACAATACAGCAAATTGGATACAAACAGTTTATCAACCCGCATTAGATAAAGAGTTTTCAGATAGCGTTAACAGATATAAAGAACACCAAGAGTTTCTTAATAACAGAGAAAAAGCAATTATGGGTTCTTTGAAATATATGAACGATATTTTACAAAATAGAAAAACAAACGCTATACAGCAATACAATGAATACTTTAAACAAATGGACGCATATAATAGAAATCTTTTAGAATACAAACTACTATATGGTACAGATAAAGAAAAAGAAGAAGCTAAATATCTATTAGAAAATCCACATTTGTTATACACAAGAGCTACTCCTAAATACTTTGGTTTCTACCAACCTTATAAACAACCTTTTAATAAAAAAGCTAATTGATAAAAAAAGAACAGAGAGCAAATTATAAACTCTCTGTATTGGTGGAAATCAAAAGCAACACTAAAGACTTTTGTTTATAATACGCTTTTGTCTGAAATAATATCTTCTAATCCTACATTGTTTGTTTTATTTGAATTTAATAATCCGTTTTCTGATGCTTGGGTTATTAAGAATTTTCTTTCTTTTGGAATAAGGGTATTTAAGTGTTTTACTATATTAGCGTTTTTAGGATTATTAAACCAAGCAATAACTTCATTATAAGAACTTCCTAAAAATGTTTCATTGTACATATAACCCATAGATGTTTTCCTTATGGCAGAGATTTGTAAAAGAATATTTATTTGTGCTTTGATTATTTTGCTTTCATAGCTGTCTTTAATAATGTTAAACATTTCTTCTTTATTTCTTTTTAACAACCATAACACTTTTTCTTCTCTGCTTCTAAATAAGGAAGGATTATATCCGAGCAAAATAATATACATATCTAACACTTCATCATTTTCTTTTTGAGCATAGATTTCTTTATTTACTTCAAACTCCATGTCAAATTTCTTCATTTCGTTATTAAGAGCAATTTTTTCATTTTCTAAAACTAATAAAGAACGTTTAGGATTTTTTTTCAAATATGGCACTGCTACAAGATTGCTTTCATAAAGACAAATAATTTCTAACAAATCTTCATCATTAGAGGCATCTATTTCTTTTACAAAGTTTGTTCCTGTATTAGTTACATATTTATATACTCTTGTAAAATCTCTTGTGTATTCACTGATTTTTTCTTTCATTTCTTTTTTAAGTTCTCCTGATTTATTATACCATTCTAACGGGTAAAATCTTTCACCTGTAACTCTTTTGTTATTTACTACTGTCCAACATATTTGAATAATTCTGGGTTGGTTTAGTACAATGGTTTTATTTTTTTCATCTTGAAGAACTTTCACCCTGAAAGCTCTATCGTTTATTCTATAATCTTCTATTTCATTCATAATGCAAATATAAACATTTTTTAATAAACAAAAAAAACGACTGTTATAAATAGCAGTCGTTTAACGTCAAGCAAAATCAAGCCACAATCAATCTACAATAGTAGAAATTATAATAATATACGAAAGCTAAAAGAAAAAAGTTTCATTTGTTATTAAAATACTGGTTCTTGTATTTGGAGTATGCCGCATGTATGTGGATAATGTACAGCTACACCTCTATGTGCAAGCATGTGCATTTCTGCACCGTCAAAACTGCTTGCCGCTCCTGAAAGTTTAGTGCCTTTGTTTATAAAAGAATGCATGCCGTCTGTGTAAGATACTCTTGTTTTGCGGGATACTCCATTACCTTCACGGTTAAGCGTTACAATATTTGGAATATCATCTTCAAAATCGCTCATATTTAACAGCAATACTTCATTAGATTTTTCAGGAAATCCTGTATCAGCGTTAATATCAGGATTAAGAATATTGCTATCAAAATAAGGACAATGTGCTAAATATAGTTCTGTACCATGTAAATCTACTCTTGCAAAAGTCCAACCAATTTCTATGTTATTTTTAGGAACAATGCCATATTTTTTGCTTCCTTCCCATGTGCTTTTACGTACAAATAAATCAGAAGCGAATATAGAAGGTATTACGTTTAACTCTTGACCAAGCGCTTTTTGTATTTTTCTAAATGCACTAAACCCGCATAGCGCTAATAGTTTCATGTTATAAACACCTGCGTCATGAGTTACAGTAGAAATAGTTTGAAGCAAATCCTGCAATGCATCTAATGAAAATTTAGGTACAGAATAGAAATTTGCTTTTGCCACTTGTTCATAAATACCATCAAAAGTATATACAGGTTTGCCGTCAACAAATAAGGTGCAAGAACCATCAGGAAGCACACTTGTTTTTTGGAACAAGAACGCCATGTTAATTTCCATATCAAATTGACGTACCGCTTTTTCTATTTCTTCGTGCCACCAAATACCTCTTTTTTCTATTTTATCAAAAGCAAAACGTATTTTTTCTCTTGTCATACTGTCCCCTACAATTTTAAGAGACTTTCTAAATCTTTGAAGAGGTGTTTGGTATTTACTCATTCCTGCTTTATACCAATGACTATCACCATAAGACCCAGCTTCATAAGCAGTAGCTATTTTTACCGCTCTTGATTTAATTCCGTCATAATCTGATGGAGGTAAAAAGTCTGATGGGTTAGTAGTAATTAAATGTCCTTCATAATTATATCCACTACCACTACCCACAGGGACAGCATTTGAAGTTATAAATATTTGATGCTCGCTATTGGTTCTGATTATATCTTTGTTTTTAAAAAGCGGTCTATCTACGCAAAAAGTAAATGTAGAAAAGTTTTCTCCAACGTTTCCTGTTGTAGGCGATACTACTGTTTTGATTAACGCATTAGGATATACATTATGTTGCACGCCCCATCTATAAAAATCACCTTCAATAGATTTTTCTACTTTTCGCCTACCTGAAACGGAAGACATAAATTCATCAATAATATCTTCAATAGAGGGATTATACTTACCTCCGCTAATAAAATATAGCATTTCAGATGTAGACAATTCTCCATTAGCTCCCAATGGTTCATGAGATAGCAAATTTCCTGCCCATTCAGTTCCTCTGAAAAAGGCATAACGTTGTAGGTTATTCATAACTTTATTTCAAATAATATATGCAAAAATAATAAAAAATTTTTATCAAATACCAAAATTTGAAATTCCAATATTTCTGTTTTGTATTAAATTCTTTTTGATGTTCTCAATAGTGTCAGTGGTAGATTTTTGTTTTTGTGTTTGCTCTTCGTAATTATATAAATGATATGCGGTAATTATTAGCGCTTCTATATCTGCATTTAATACAAAAGCATATTCGCTTCCAAAGAATATAGGATTACCGTCTTCATCATAATGAGTTTTAGGTTGTACAATAGCTTCTACAAAATCTTCTTTTTCTGCATTAGATTTAAACCTTAAATTCAATTTGTTTATTGTTTTATAAACATTGTTTTTAAAATTATCAAGCCATTGTTTTTGTTTTAATTGCATTTCTTTTTGTTTTTGCAACAACTCGTTTGGAGAAAGCTCTACTACACCAACTTCTTTTCTTATTTCATTAGCTCTTTTTTCTAATTTAGAGGTAGCTTTAAGTGCATCTATGTAATCATTTAAAGCAGTTTCTTCCATTCTGTTTTGATAATACAAAGCAATAACTTCTTCATCTGACAAATTATTAAAATCTACAGGCGCTAATGCTTTGACAAATTCTTGCAATGTACCTCCATTAGCTACAAAAGATGCAAATGCTTCTGTTTCCTCTGTTGGATAATACCAATTTTTGAGATAAGTAAACAAAAACTTTTTTGTTTCATTGATGTTATAAACATCAATATAATCTAATGTAGTCGGTTCTATATCAAATGTAGCAACTAAAAACCCTTTAATTGCTTCTTCTTCTTTATCTGATGTTCCAAAGTTAATGCCTTTGTTATTAAAACTTGATAATAAAACATCGTTGTCATTATCAGTTTCTACATAATTTGCATCTCCTTTTAATAAGGCTTCAATTTCTTGTCTTTGTTCTATATCTAATTCTGTTATATCTTTAAACCCTGTTTCATCAGTTGTACTTTCTGTTAAATAAGAATTGTTTTGTTGTTCTTGGTTGTTTTGTTGGCTAACTGTTTCTTTGTTAATAAATTCTTCCATATATTTTTATTTGATAAATGTTTTATGTTTTGTTTTCATGCTATTTGCTTTTAGCATTTCATTTACATTTTTATCTTTGGTGTTTCATTATTTATTACCCACCTTTGTCATCTTTTTTGTTTTCATTTTGCTTTAACATTTCTTCGTATCGTTTTTTTAGTGTATCTAAAAACACTAATTTTTGTTCAAAAGGTAAGTTATAAACACTTTCATCTATATCTATGCCAAGTCTTACAGCATATTCGCTAATTTCACCTATCAAAATATCTTCTTTGGTTAAATTATTAACTCCTTTTTCAGTTGCCCATGCTTTATATTCAGGCATATTTTGTTTTTTGAGTTCTGATTTGTCATCTTTTCTTACAAAAACTTTTTTGTATCTGCCTGGTATTTGTGGGTCAGGAATAGCTTTTTCGTACACTGTTCCTTTTGCATCTGTAAATTCGCTTATTATTTCATCATTTTCATACATTTGCTTTAAAAAATACTGTTCTTGGTCGTCTTCGCTTGCCGTTTTTAACGCTCCTTCTTTTACCATATTAGTAAGGTCTGAAAGTAAAGACGCTTCTTTTTCTTTGGGAATTTCTGTTTTAGTTTCTGTTTTACTTTCTGTTGGTATATTTATAATTTCGGGTTCTGTTTTTGTGTTTACATTAGTAAAATCTTCCATTTTGTTATTGTAATAAGTGTTATTTTTCTTTTTATTTTCTCTATCTCCAAACAGTTTTGTCATTAAATTTTCTTCTGTACGTAATCCAGATTTTATTAAGGCTTTTTCTTTATCCACGCCTAATTGTAAAAGGTATTTATAAAATAATCTTGGAGGTAGCTTTTCGGCGTTTGTCCCTACATAACTTAAAACATCAGATTTTTTCATTTTATTTCCTTTTTTTCTTGCCATTTCTTGAAAATTTTCCCATTCGTAATCTGGGATATAGCTAACAAGCTCCATTTTACTCATTCTTTTTTTTGCACCTTTTTGAGCTTTTGCAATTTCATATAATCCTATTCTTCCTATTTTTTTTCCGTATTCAATTTCTTCTAATGGTTTTCCAAACCTTGCACCAAATTTTGCCATAGGCATACCTTCTTGCATTTCTACATCATGGCTTCCTTTTTCAGCTTGTTGTTGTAGCATTTGAATAAACTGTTCGCATTGTCCTGATGCAATAGCTTGTTCTGCTCCTGCTTTTAAGTCTTCAGGCAATTGCGGTAAAGCTTGTTGTATTGCCATACATGCAGGATTATTGTTTCCCATTTCTTCTTGTGGCATTTGCATATCTTGTTCTTGCATACCGCCTTCTTGCATTTTTCTAACTGATTTATAATAATCTTGGTATTTCATAATATTTATTTATATAATGCAAATATAAGATTTTTTTTCTATTCTATCCCTAATTCATCTAAACTTGTTAAGTTTGCATCATCATTTGTTTCATCTTCAATAAAGGTGTCATTAGCTATTTCTTCAATTTGTGGTTGTTTTGTTTCTAATTTTATTTTTTGTTTTTCAAGTTTTATTTTCTCTTTTCTCAAATCTTCTAATTCTTTTTCTATGCGTAGAGATTTTGCGTCTAATTGTTTAATATATTCTTGCATAGCTTTTGCTTCTTGCTGTAATCTGTTTTCGTAATCTATTACTCTTTTTTTAATGTTTTCTAATTCTTGCATTTTATTTTGAAGCTCTTGTTGTTGTAAACGATTTTCGTTGTTTATAATTTCTTTTTCAGTATTTTGCTGTTGATTAACTTTTTGAGCGTCTATTTTTTTCATTTCATATTCAAACTGCATTTTAGAAAACTCTAATTCTTTTTTAGCGTTAATTTCTAATTCTTTAAGAACTTTATCTATTCTTGCTTGTAATTGCATTTTTTGAAGTTCAGTGTTTTGTTTAAGTTGTTCTAATGTAGTTTTAGTATCTATTTCTTTTTCTTTTGTTTTAGTTTCTGTAATAAATTTGTTCATTTCCATTTCCATTTTTACTTGAAGTGCTTCTCTTTCTGTTTGTATTTTTTCTGCTTCTAATTTTAACCGTTCTTGTTCTGCTTTTAATTTCTCAATTTGAATAGTCATTTCGCTACGTTCCTGTATTTCCGCCATTTCTTTATTTATTCTTGCGTTCTCTTGTACTAATGTTAGTTCATGTTGTTGTTTAATTTTAAGTAATTCTTGTTCTGATTTTCTTGATGCTTCTGCGTTTTGTTGTTGTTCTTGTTTTTTAGCTTCTTCATATAATTGAAGTTTCGCTTTTGCTATTTGTAGATTTTCGCTTTCTAATATGTTAATATAGCTTTGCACATCAAGCATTCCTTGCTGAATAAACATTTGTGCTAATAGCTTTATAGAGTTAAATATCTCTGTTTCTCTTGTTGTGTCATTTATAAATATAGCAAAATCAGACATTAAGTTTTCAGGAAGTATTTTAATGATTTCTGATTTTGGTTCTCCAATTTTATTATACAAAAAAGCAATAGGTTCTTCTTCATCTTTATATTTTTCTTTAATAAAATCGCATAAAAGAGTAAGCATATTTTTTACAGAAATAGAATGAACTCTATACAAGTATTCTGTTCTTAATATAGATTGCTGTAATGCGGCTTTTGTTACTCCAAGATTATCTTTCCCTGCCATTTGTGCCATTCTTTGTTTATTTACACCAGCTATATCTTCTAACTTACTTTCTAAAACTTGTATAAGTTGTATAACCATAGATAGCGTTTGACTTATTCCTAAATCATAAGAATGTATCATGTTTCCACCATTGTTTACCATGCCATCTTCTTTGCTATTGTACAATAATAATCCTTCGGTATTAAGATGATAAATTACTTTATCTAAATCATAATTGTATTGTCTTGGAATATAAGATAAATCATATACTAATACATTTCCTTTTGCTTGCGATAACAAATATTCTACTTTATGCCATAAAATTTTAAGCAAAAAGTCTATATTTTTCATATCATCTACAAGACTTCTTCCTTCTAATTTAGTTACACTAATAGGTAATTTAGTAGCTTTAAGATTTTCGCTACTTCTTGGTTGTTGTTGCATAGGACGTAAGCCTACATAAATACTATCTCCTATTCTTATTCCTTCCCATGTTTGTTGAAAATGTAAAGTTTCTTTTTTCTTTCTATATTTAGGGTCTTTCATGAGTTTGTTAAACTCTTTTTTATGATATTCGTCTAAATCTTTAATATAATAAAAGTTATCTGCTTTAATAGCTTCTAATCCTGCAATGGCTTTCCACATTCCGTAATAGACTAAAAATTTATCAGATAAAAAGTCGCTATTAAATTGTCCATAAATATAACTGTCAAATAGGTTTTTAGGGTTATAGTATTGTTTTTCGTTTGTTCTTCTTTCTAATTCTAATACTTGGTCATCTGTAAGATGAAACTTTGATATACATTCGTTAATATCTAAAAAATCCCACATTACAAACCATGAAGGGTCTTGGCTTTCTAAATTAGTGTATTGAGTATCATATACACAATTTAACGGATTTATTTTTTGTATTTTTTGTTCTGAATTGTTTAAGTTTATAAGATATATTTCTTCGTTAAAGATACACAAATCTAAAAAAGCATTGTCTGTTTGTTCTTTTATTCTGTATCGGTAATAATAATAATCTAATAAAGATTGCATTGCTGACGCATATTTATCTTTGTATGATAAAGACAAATACTCTTCTATATTTGTAGGTAATTTTGCAAACTCTTGCTCTATTTCTTCTTGATTAACAAATGGAATACCTGATTGTATTAAACTGTTTTTTAGTTCAGTGTTTTTTTTCTTTAAAAACAAATTTACATAAGCCTCTTCTCTTGCAGATACTGCATTTTTACTTACGTTTTGTACAGAAAAATTAAATGGTCTTGCTATTTGCTCTCCATAAAGTTGAAGAATAATGGGTTTTATATTGTTTATGTTTCTTATAGGTGTGGGATAAATGTATTCTACTGAACGTGATGCGCCTGTTTCATTGTCTATTACATTAAAACTTTTTGTGTTTATATGCTTAAAAGCATTAGCAAAAAAAGTATCGCTTCCATGAAATAAATAATATTTATAATACTTTTGTTTAATGTAATTATAATCTGCTATATCATCTTTATAAATAACGTCTGTAAAAGTCATATAAACAGACGCATTAGAGATTATTTTTTCAAACCAATGCTTTGCCCATTCGTAAGATTTCTTTTCTGTAAGAAACCCTTCTACATTATCTGCATATTTCATTTTACAAATATACTAAATAGCAATGAGTTTCCCGTTTTGCCATGTGTACATAGGTAATGAAACGTATTCTTTTTTAACTATTTTTCTTTTAATAGTAAATTCTTTTTCTTCAAACATCATAATTGCCATAAGCAAAGCAGATACTCTATCAAAGTTTCCTATTTCGTTATAAATAACTAATTCTTCTAATAGGTCTTCTGAAAATATATGTTCTGTGTATTTTTCAAGGAATTGTATAAGATATTGTATTGCTACATTTTTTACACTTTCTGTTAAGGTTACACCTACTTTTACGCTTGGGTTATAGTCTATCTTTCCTTCTAATATTTCAGGGCTTCCATGTAAATATAAAAGCGTTTTTTTCATTCTGTTGTAATAGTCTATTATATTCTTCTTGTTATTTTCTACTAAACACTGTCTATTAAAACATTTATAATAAGTGTTTATTTTAAGAGTGTTTTCAAAAAAAACTTCTGCATCATTAGGTCTATCTACATATTCACAAACTAATGCATTATATAGTCTTTGGTCTTTGTTTTTATGCCATTCTTTTATGTTATTGTCTATGTGTTTAGGAATATGTACTGTTTTAATAACTAACATAGCTCCGTCTGAATGGTATGCTTTTCTTCTTGTAATGTTTATATCAATAGGGTCTATTCCTGATAAGTAAGGGCTTTCGTTAGTGATATTAGGTTCGGGGTGTTCCCATATTTTTATAGCGCCTTGTGGGTCAGGTATCCATACTACTTCATTATAATTTATAATTCCATTATCTATTTTCCATTCTAATCTACCTCTTTGAGGTTCATATTCTTTATAGCTTCTAACTTTGGTTATTTGTGCATTTAGTCTTTCATTATTAAACACTCCTAATCCTGCAACCATAAATGCTTCTGATGGTTTTAATGGATACTCTGTGGTATATAAATACTTTGCTTTTTCATTTCCAGATGTACCTAACATGTTTCTTTTGTCTATAATATCTTGCTCTGCAACTGTAATGTTAGAGTTGCCGTCTTCGTCCATCATAGGCGTTCCAAACAATTCTTGTTTTGTATTATAAGGTTGCGTTCCATATATTCCATTATGCCCATAGCTTGAAGGAAAAAACAAACCTATTTTTTTATTACTATTTCCTTCATCAAATATGTTGTCAATAGCTATAAAATTATATTTTTCAGGATTAAAAAAGAACTCTGCAAATGGCGTAACGCCTTCTGATAAATCTCCTGCTGTTCCTTGCAAAATAGGTAGTCCTATAAATGTGTTTCCTTCTTTTAACAAAGGTTCTGTAAGCATGTAACTCTCAAAAATATTATGCCATTTTCCAACTTCTTCAAAAATAAATAAGTTTGCAGATTTTCCAATCCCTTTGCTTGGGTTGTCTTTAAAAGTAAGGTATCTTATTTCGTTCCCGGTACCTCCAATAGCTCCATTTTTTAATCTGTATCCCGCTTTTTTATAATCCTCTTTGTTTATAATTCTTTTTTTACCAAATGCAGTATGTTTTAACAAAAAATCTAACATGTGAACTGCATAATTAAAAGTAGTTTTACTGTATTCTTCTAAATATGCACCTACAAAAGATATACTATTAAGTACAAATGTGTATTCATAAGCTAATAAAGATGCACTTTTAAATGAAAATCCTTTTCTTCTTCCTTTTAATAAACAAATTCCTTTTTTATAATACAAAGCCTTATCAATCATATCAAAATAAAACTTATCATAATCATAAAACAAAGGAAGACCTTCTGTTTTTTTACTATTATTAGGTTTAAGAAGAATTATAGGACAAAAATTTAAGTAAAAATAATGCCTCCCTGTTATTTTTACTCCATTAGCAGTGTATCCATTTAAACAATATTCTCTTTGCTCTTGCCAATACTCTTTATAAGCAATTGTTCCTTTGGGTGCTTTTGTATAAAACCCATTTTTTTCAAACTTAATCGCTTCTTTTCTGAAATTAAATGTATCTTTAAAAGTCTCAAATAACATATATATTGTTTTACATATCTTCAAACAACTCTTTACTTATAGCATCATCTTCTGTGGCTTGTTTAGATTGTTTTCTTAAATTTTTAAGTGAATTTATAATATCACCAATAGACTTTAATATAACAACAATATCTTTTGGATTGTTTTTTAGTTCTCCTTCTTCGTTTTCTTCTAAAAAAGAAATGCTATCTAAATACTCTGCTAATTTGTATGCGGTAGATAATGCTTTTTCTGTTAAAAACAATTCAACAGGTTTTGCTTTTTCATAAACTTCCTTACATTGAGATAATAAATCAGAGTCTATGTTAGGTAATTTATCTAAAAAAATATCTTTTATAACAATAGAATGCCTTACGTTTTCAGGATAATCACTATAAGGACTTCTAACATCATACATATAAAAAATGTATAACAATAATTCGTAAAAATGTTTTTTTTCTTTTGTTTTATCGCTTTTATATGCTTTATTAAAGCAAGGAATAGTGAGCAAATATTCGCTTGGTTTTATTTCTCCATTTTCAAAATATATCATTTTTTACACTCCTTCTTTTTTTTATTTTTTTATGTCTGATATAAACAAATGCTCTTTTTAATATCATTGTTACAAGCAAAGCACACGAAGCATTAATGACAGCTTGAACCGTGCTTGCGTTTAAATAATCAAATATGGCAGTAATAAGAATAACAATGTATGCCATTATTCCCCCTTGAATTTCATCGCTTTGAATTTTCATAATTGCAAATATACGTATTTTGCGCAAAAAAAAACCCACGTGAAAACGTGGGTGAAAATTTTATTTAGCTATCCATAAATCTCCGTCATAAAAAGAACGTCGGTTATACACAAAATAATGTGTAACTAAAATATAACTTATTTTTTCATCTGTTTCATTGTCTATAATAAATCTTTCACTTCTCAATGCAATTTTTTTGTTAAATAGTTTTATTGTTTCTTCTTCATTTAAATAAACTACATATCCTTTTTGTGCATTAGGATAGTTTTCTTTACATATGTTATGATATGCAAGTAACTCTAAATGCAAAATATCAATAATCTCATCAGGGTCGTTGTTTGCAACATGTAATTCAAATACTATAAATCCATTATATTTTATTATCATTTTTTATTTGTTTATAACTATTTATAGTTTATAATACACAACGTTTCTGCTTCTTGTTACCGCAACATAAAACAATTTTAGTTTTTGCATATTAGCAGTTTCTTTTTTTTCATCTTTTATGTATTTAAAAGACCCTATATTTATTAACACTTCATCAAATGTAGAGCCTTGTGAAGCGTGTACCGTGTATATTTTATTAGGATATAAGATTATACTATTTTTTACAATAGCATAATCTTCTGCGGAAAGAGATAAATGTTCTTGGCATAAAGGTGTAATATCTGCAAACATATCTAAAACAGCCATTGTCTTTTTTTTCATTAAGCGTATTTTTCTTTTTAGTTCATTTATAATTTCTTCTTCGTTTGGATTATATGCCCATAATATTTTTTCCTCTCCCGTTTCATCAACAAATCTGCATAGCTTTATTTTTATTTCTTGTTCTTTGTATTTAATATAATGTTCTTTTTCAATCTTTTTTAAAGTATATGTTACTGTTTTTTTTAATCCTTTTGCGTGTCCTTTAATGTAGTATTTTTCGTTTTCAATATAATAATGTTTATGTTTTTGTAACCAATAATAATACCCTCCTTTATTAGTATAATCTATGTAATGAGGGTCTGCTGTTTCAGGCATTTTTAATGTTCCTTTAAGAATATCATTATAGTCTATTAACCAAAACAATATTTTTTCATCAAAAGAAAGATTGTTTTGTATAGCATTTTCTATTTCTTTTGATAGCATTTTGTTTCTTTCATTGACAAATCTTTTCTTTTCATGTATGTAATATGTATGTTCTTCATTAAAAAAATCATACACACTAAATGGCGTTTTAGATACAGGAGGTAATTGGTTCTTGTCCCCTATGTATAATACAGGAATTCCAAGCTCTTTAATAGCATAGTATTGTTCTTTACTAACCATTGAGGCTTCGTCTACAATTAAGTAATTGTATGTGTTTTTGTATAATTCTCCTTGTCCTGTTATTTCATATACATTATTTCCATTATCGTCTATATCTACTCTCAACCCTAATCCTTTTTGAAGTGTGCCTGTGTTAATTCTGCAATGAGCAAGTTTGTTTTTATTAAGTATGTTTTCTAATTTAGAGAATTGAGA
>CALLMJ010000164.1 GCA_938006875.1 uncultured Bacteroidia bacterium | reverse complement strand
ACCCGTAGTGTTGTTGTAAAGTGCATTTACCCCATTGGCAGTATTGCTATAACCCGTGGTGTTGGAGTAAAGTGCTTTATAACCTGTAGCGGTGTTGTCGTCTCCATTAGTGTTTGAATAAAGTGCTTGGTAACCAATCCCTACACACCAGTTATTACTATGGTCATCACTATTTCCTGCCTCATAACCCAAAAAGGTAGAAGCGTCCCCTGTAAGTCCTATCCTTCCCAATTTTACATTATTCACTTTGAAGTTTAGCGGTACATTATCCGTTGTTCCTATAAAATGCGTGCCATCTACGGTGACTGTATTCCCGGTAATAGACCAGCGATTATTAAATGAGTTCCAATCCGAAGAACTTAATAACCCTGTTGCAGTACCACTTGCCGTAGCAATGTCAATGGCAGTTCCGGTGCCTATTAACGCATTGCTTCCTCCTGTAATCGTTACACCGCTTGTGGTTGTGCTTAAATTCCCCGTGCTTGATGCAACATACTTGGTTCCGTTGTGTTTTAAAATTTTATTATTACTTGAACCTGTTACGTCTATTTCACTTTTATAAACGGGGTCGGTCTCCGTGTAACTCGTTAAATAATTTGGCGTAAATTTTACGTATTGTGTACCGTTATATCTCAACAACTCCCCATTCGTTGAACCTGTTACATCAAACTTGGAACTATAAACGGGGTCGGTCTCCGTTACTGTCTCTGCACTTTTTGCATGCAATGCATATGGTACACTTAATAATTCGCTTGTGCCAGTTATACTATAATTCGTCCCGCCTGCAGGATCCGTTTCGGTTTTAATATAATACGGACCATTTGACCAGTTTATCCCTGAAAACGTTCCTGTTAAGGGTACTCCACTACCTATTTCTACACTCACTAATCCATTGGCATTCGTTGTTGGATTAGGGTTGTATATCTCCTTATATACTTCCGTTCCGCTGGGAGAACCTTGTATTATACTTACCCGCATTCCAATCGATTGATTTACTAACAACTGATTACTATTGTTACGAATTACTGCTGGTAACTCATCTTTTGAGGAGATTGTCCGTAAACTCTAACAGAAACCACTCCCGCTAATGCTATGATTAGCAAACTACTGATTTTAATTGACACTTCCATTGTATTTTAATTTAATGTTATTAGGGTTTTTAATTTTTTATAATTTTAAACGTTTTTATTGTTTCTCCTTTTTGTTTCACGTTCAAATAATACATCGATGATGTTTTAGCTTCCATAGAAATTTCTGTTTTTTCGTTCGTGATAGAACCACTTTCTAATATTCTGCCTTGAACATCATACAATTCGTAAATAAAATTAACATCTAAGATTCCTGTTACCCTTAAAGTCAGAATATTTGAGGTTGGATTGGGATAGGCTTCTATCGTTAAATCTATATTCTCTGTTGATGGTTTTGACGTGATAATTGAAATTTCATACGGTTGTTGTACACCTTCTATGAGATTATAATTACTAGATGATTTAGATACATATACCGTTTGTCCGATGCTATAGCTGACACTGCCACCGATACCTGATGCATCTGAACCTGATGCGTTTACGCTTTCTTGTGCTTTTACAAATAAACAGCCTATCCATAATGTAATAGTTAGTTTTAAAACATGCTTTTTCATATATTTATTAGTCTTTACAAAATTGAACATATTTATTTTTAAAAACAAATTTATTTTTGAGATTTTAGATCCTGTACTACTTGCACCTGCTTCGTACTTAAAAATAAATTACTTCCCGAAGAGTATCAATACGTACGCTCTTGTATTTTTTACTTTATTATTGAAGGGCACGTCGTTTAAATTGCCTATAAAATTGGAAGAAGCTAATCCGTTATTTCCAGAAATTCCTCATGCAGTATTACCGATAGGCACTGTTCCTAATAAAACATCTCAACGCAACGCATATGAAGCGTAAGCGTAAGCAATAGTAGATAAAACCCTTAATGCGACGCTTTTTTTACTAGTCCATTAAATAAAGAGGTAATTCTCGCAGAAACCAGCTACATGAAATTCACACTATGTGTCGTAGTGCAGATACCTAACTTTCCATTAATAGTAGCATCAAAATTAAATCTTGCATTCCCAATCACATGTAATGGATAAGAAGGAGAGGAAGTACCAATACCCACATAACCTTTATTTTTTGAAAATTCTTTATGCGTTTTTGCCATCTTACTTCTACAAAGTTCATGGTTTAAATTTTTTTAACAAATCTAAAAATTCTTGAATATTTACACTTTGTAATTCAAAACTCCCCAATTTTTTCACAATTGGAAAAACAATTTCTTGATGAGCCTTTTTCTTGTCCATAATTATATAATTAAAACTTCTTTGCAAAAAATCAAAATTTAAATTGAAAGGAATTTTTTCTAAAAAGGGCTCAATATTCCTAAAAAATTCATAAAAAACCTCATCGGTTATCCATTGGAATTGATGAAAATAAAACATTTCCCAATACATTCCTAACCATACAGCTTCACCATGTAACAAATCTTGATGATTTTTTAAAGCACAGGTTTCAAATGCATGCCCAAGAGTATGACCAAAGTTTAAAGCCTTTCGGATATTTTTTTCATATGGGTCATTTTCCACAAAATGATTTTTGATTTTTACTGAATGGTAAATAGATTTTGAGTTAATTTCTTTTAAATCAAATAGATGATTGTAATCATTAATTATTGCATGTTTAAACATTTCTGCTTTACCAGCCAATATATGTCTATCGGGTAGAGAATTTAAAAACTCTTTACATATTAAAACTTTTTGAGGAAAATAAAAAGCACCAATAATATTTTTAAAATTAAAAAAATCAATAGCAGTTTTTCCACCAACGGAAGAATCCACCATAGAAAGTAGAGTAGTAGGAATTTGAATAAAGGGAATTCCTCTCATAAAACAAGCTGCAGCAAAACCACCCATATCCCCCACCACTCCGCCTCCCAAACAAACTAATACAGATTTTCTGTCAGCTTGGTTATCACAAAGAAATTTCCAAATTTTTTGTAAAGTTTCTAAATTTTTGTGTTCTTCACCTGATGGTACAATAAAAATTTGGTTATTATGTAAAAAAGAAAACTTATCTCTCCAAAGTTCATAAAAGTTAGAATCTATCAGGAAATAAGTTTTTTCATTGAAAGAAAAATTCCATAAAAAATCTTGAAAATTTTCATAAAATTCAATAGGATATTTTGAAGTTTGTAAAATCATATTGCTTTTTCTTTAAAAATACCTGCACCAAATAAAGCATAATCAAACTTGATAGGATCATTAGGATCAATGAATTTTAGATGATTAGTTAATTCCAAAACTGCTTGAAAATCATTGGTTTTTCTATATAACAGACCCCATTCCCGAGCAATATTACCCGTATGAACGTCTAATGGAATTAACAACTGGGATGACTTAATCTGTTTCCAAATTCCAAAATCCACACCTCTTTCATCTTTACGTATCATCCATCTCAAATACATATTGATTCTTTTTGCCGCTGAACCCTTCTCTATGTTTGGGAAAAATCGAAATGTCCTTTTAAGTAAACCGTTAGTTATAAAATAATTACGTAGATTGATGATTCCTTTTCCAACATGTTCATCATTTTCACTAACCGTTTCTTCAAACAATTTTCTTAAAGAACTACCTGATTGATACAATTTTTGTAAAATTTTTAAAATAGTTATCAAATCTTCATGATTAAACGTTCTATGAACAAATGACAGAAAATTTTGGGTATCAGATTTTTTAAAATGTAAAATAAAATCGTAAGGAGAATTTTCCATTAGTTGAACCAATTTTTTTCCTGCTTTAATTACACTTTCGCGTTTTCCCCAGGTAATCAAAGCCACCAAAAAACCGATGATTTCAATATCCTGTTCTTTTGAAAATAAATGGGGGATACTTATTGGGTCTTTTTCAATAAATTCATGACGATTATAAAGGTCATAGAATTTCACCAATTTAGGGTATGCTTGTTGAAAAAAAGGATTAAAGCTCGGGGGATTCATTATAAATCACTTGCAACAAAGTTTGCCCAACTGCTTTTAGGGTATTTTTATCGATAACCTTTAAATTATCACCGTGAGTATGCCATTGTTCAAAAAATTGGTCTTTGGTTATATCTTTATGAATAATATCAATCATTGGAATACCTGCTAATTTGTTGATATAATAATGGTCATCGGTAATAGGTGCAGATTGCTGAAAAATAAAGTATCCACCATAACCTATTTGGTGTGCGGTCTGCCACACTTTATCTAAAACCCCTTTTGCAAATTTTGTTGAAACACCTTCCTGAGGAAATTGAGCATTTTTTGCACCCACCATATCCAAATTAATACCATAAATTGCTTTGTAATTTGCTGGATATGGATTTTTCGCCCAATATTGAGAACCGAGACAATAAGAATCTTCTACTTCCGAATTACCCATATCTTCTGCATCCCACAAAAAAATATCAACTCCAACATTAGATATTGGCTGATTTTGAAGATTTCTAGCAATTTCTATAAGCACCGCTACACCTGAAGCCGCATCATTAGCTCCCGGTATGGGTTTAGATTGATTTATTGAATCTTCATCTGCAAAAGGTCTAGTATCCCAATGAGCAGAAAGCATGATTCTTTTCGGTTTATCTACGTTATATTGTGCTATTATATTAGAAATTTCAATTTCTTTTCCGTTATAAGTTTTCATTTTTGCTTTTTGAATATAAACTTTTGCACCGTAAGATTCTAATTTTTGAACTATCCAATCTCTACATTTTTGATGCCCAACAGTTCCCGGAACTCTAGGCCCAAAAGATAATTGTTTTTCAATCCAGATAAAAGAACTATCTTGTTGAAAATTTGGAGTTTGAACAGTATTGGTAAATTGATTATTTTGTTTTTCTAGATTTTGACTTTCTTGTTTTGTAGAAGTGCAAGAAACTAAAAGACAAAAAAATAAAACCACCAAAGCGAAAAAAATTAATTTCTTCATATTGAAATTACAAAATTAGAAAATTATTTTGAACTTTAAAAATCTATCCATACGTTTGCATGAAATATGAAATCTAAATTCTGTAAGGACAGTTTTGCAACCATGACTGAAATTGTGCTTCCTAATGATACCAATACGTTAGGAAACTTAATGGGTGGTCGTTTGATGCACTTAATGGATATTGTTGCGGCAATTTCGGCTCAAAGACATAGTAATCGTATCGTTGTTACAGCCGGCGTGGATTCCATTGATTTTAAATCTTCTGTAAGGCTTGGAGAGATTGTGAATTTAAGAGCTTTTGTTACCCGTGCTTTTAATAGTTCTATGGAAGTTTTTATAGAAGTTTTCGCAGAAAATACTCAAAATAATGAAAAAAGATTGTGTAATAGGGCATTTTTTACATTTGTTGCGGTAGACCAAAACGGGAATCCTATTCCTGTAAACCCCGTAATTCCAGAATCCGATGAAGAAAAAGAAATGTATGAAGGTGCTTTAAGAAGAAGAGAATTACGTTTACTTTTAGCCGGCAGAATTAAGCCAGAAGAAGCTAAATCGCTCCATGATATTTTGATATTAAAAAGCTAAAAAATTACTTTTGATTTGTTCATGTAAATATCTAAAAATAAAAAAGTTGCCATTATTCGCAACTTTTTTATTTTTTTGTTTTAGAAAACGTTATTCAGAAATCCATTTTAAACTTTGTGAAATGTCAGAATTTTGTATTTTGATAAAATACAAACCATTGGGTAAATTGGGTAACTCTAAAGAGTTCTCACCGGTGGAAACAACATTAATTTCTGTAACTATGTTCCCTAATGAACTTACCACAGAAATTTTGGTTTCACCTAAACCCTTCCATTTTAATAATGAATTTTTGCCAGGATTAGGATAAATGACAGCATCTAAATTCATTTGAGGTTTAGAAGTTGAGGTAGTTAAAATTTGAAGAGGAGTAACAAAAGTTTGGGTTCTAAAACCTGCAATAACACCTGATAAAACAGGAACAGAGCCTATTCTTGGATCATCAAAATTTAAAGTATCACCAGCATTGGGACCAGTTAAAGGGATTGTGAAGGGCATAATAGTATATCCATTTGCATAATTAGTTGTAGTTACTTGAAAAGTACCCGATTCAGTGGGAGTACCAGACAATAACATACAACCTCTATTGGTTTGGCTTTGAGTAATTGTATAAATACAGTTATTTTGATTACAGGTACTTAATGGCATAGACAGTCCTTGTGGAACTCCAGAAACTTGTTGAACTTGGAATGATGTGTAGTAAGCTGTAAAGGTTTGGGAACCAAATCCAGGTACTGTAATGGTAGTATCGGAATGAGTAGGAAATACCATAGTAACACTTTGATTATAGGATACTCCAATAGAACCTACTGGTAGTGGATTGGAGTATAACCCTTTGTTTGATGGCGTGCTATTATCAATATTACACTGACCATATACTAAATTTGTTAATAAAACGAAAATAAAAACAATCTTTTTCATATGAATTAAAATGAATATTTTTTTGCAAAGTAAATACAATTTTTTCAAAATTCCAATCAATTTTTATTAAAGAAACTCCATTTCAATAATTTTAAATCCATCACTTTCAAATATCCAATTGATTTCAAATTCTTCCGTTTCTAATAATCCGTTTAAACCTGTAACATTTCTTCGAATTTTTAGTTTAGGAACTTTAAAACTTAAGTAACTATTAGAGTTAGATTCATGAGAATAGATTTTATAATCGCGATCTATAAAATATTGTATTTGGCTATTTTCAGTTTCAGAAGTTCCAATTTTTAAAAGATTTTTTATTTTTTGGAAAGCTTCGGGTTTAGTTAATTCTTGTTGGTTTATTTTTACTTTATAATCAAGAAAATCCATAATATCCTGTTGATTATTTATTTTTTGGATAAAATCATTTAATTTTGATTGAATATTTTTTCCTTCGGATAACCCCGTAAAATCTCTTATTGGCAAAGTTTCATTAACTACATCGGTAGTAGTGTTCTCATTTTCATTATTTTTTTCAGTTTTATTATTTTTATCCTCGATAAGAGAGGTTTCATCTTCATGAGAGACTAATTTTTCCGAGTATTCATCAGCAGTATTTTTTTTGTTTTCATAAATTTGTATTCCTAAAAAAGCTAAACCCGCTAAAAGTAAAATCACTAAAACCCAAAAGCTTAAACTGGAGCTTAGCGTTTTTTGGTTTTTATTTTGTTGAAGTGCATTTTTAAATTCTAAACAATTTTGGAATCGTAAATCGGGATTTTTTTCAGTAGCTTTTTGTATAATTTTTTCTAATTGAGGGCTTATTTTAGGATTAATTGAACTGGGTTTGGGTAATGGTTGATGAACAATAGCATTAGAAACATCGTAAATAGAAGAATTAGGATTATAAGGCATTTTACCAGTTGCCAATTCAAAAAGCGTAACTCCTAAAGAATAGATATCAGACCTAATATCCACTTTTTGACCTTTAATTTGTTCGGGACTCATGTAAAGAACAGTGCCCATCTGAGTACCTGTCTGGGTATTGGTTAAACTATCTTTTATTTTAGCAATTCCAAAGTCTAAGATTTTTATCTTTCCATCGGAAGTTAATAGAATATTTGCAGGTTTTATATCTCTATGAATAATTCCATTTTCATGAGCAAACTGAAATGCGTCTAGTACTTGACTAAACAAAGGAATCAATTCATTCTCAGGAAGATAATTTCTTTGTTTTATGTAATCATCTAATGGAGTTCCTTGAACAAACTCCATAATTAAAGCGAGGAAATCATTATTTTCTAAGTAGTCATGTAAAGTAACAATATTTTGATGCTGTAAATTAGCCAATAAATTTGCTTCTGTTTTAAAACGATTTCTAAATTCTTGAGAATAAGTTAAATGAGAATGTAGAACTTTAATGGCAACTTTTCTGTTAAGTTGAGTATGTTGAGCCAAAAAAACTTTTCCCATTCCACCCTCTCCAATTAATTTTTCAATTTTATAATTAAGAATTTGCTGTCCTATCATATATTAATTTTCGTTATAACCAAAAAACTTGAGTTTAAGAGGATTATTTTTCCAATCTTCAGAAACTTTTACATAAAGGTTCAAATATACTTCTTTTTGAAGTAATTCTTGAATTTCAGGTCTGGCTTCAGTGCCAATTTTTTTTATCATCTGACCATTTTTACCAATTAGAATAGCTTTGTGGTTTTTTCTTGTTACATAAATTTCTGCTTCAATCCAAAAAATATTCTCCCTTTCCTCACACATTAAAACAGAAACATCACAAGAATATGGAATTTCTTCGTCAGTATTTAAAAAAATTTTTTCACGGATAATTTCAGAAATAAAGAACCGTTCAGGTCTATCACTTAACATTTCTTTATCGTAAAAAGCTGGTCCTTCAGGTAAGAAATTTAAAATTTTACTTTTTAATGCATCAATGTTTTGCTTTTTTAATGCAGAAATCACTACAAAATCTTTAAAAGGAACAATTTCTTTTAAATTTTGTATTCTTTCTTGAATTTGTTCAGAGGAAGCAGTATCTGATTTGTTAATAACCAAAATAATCGGAGTATTTACTTTTTGAATTTGAAAAAATACTTCACTTTCCATTGCTTGCGGGGTAGGTTCCATTACTAAAAGAACTAATTCTGCATCAAATATAGCATTCCGAACAGATTTCATCATCATTTTTTGTAAATGATACTTAGGTTTTATAATTCCCGGTGAATCAATAAATATGATTTGACAATTCTCTTCGTTATAAATACCTAAAATTTTGTGCCTTGTAGTTTGTGCTTTGGGAGAAACTATACACAATTTTTGACCCAAAATAGTGTTTATAAGTGTGGATTTTCCTACATTAGGTCTTCCTATTACGGAAACAAATCCTGATTTATGCATTAATTTAATTTTATTTAAAATTATTAAGAACTTGGTTTACAAAAAGAGACTATTCAATTTCTGATGTTATACGATTTACAAAATCTAAATCATAACCTGTTTTATTCGCAATTTCCTGGTTACTTAATCCTAATGAATATAAAATTCTAATCGCTCTGATTTTCTCTTGTTCCGCCCTTTCCCTTTCTTGTTCCGCCCTTTCCCTTTCTTGTTCCGCCCTTTCCCTTTCTTGTTCTAATTCTTTTTCTTTTTGTTCCGCCCTTTCCCTTTCTTGTTCAGCTCTTCTTCTTTCTTGTTCCAATTCTTTTTTTGCAATTTCTACTTCTTCTTTGTAAGTATCAATGGTATTTTTTAATTCGTTATATTTCATAAGACTATCTAAATATTCGTTTTGTTTTTCTTTGTCCATAGCACTATATTCCGCTAACTGAAATAACTTAATAAATAACTTATTTTGCAATTTTAATGGCATACTATCTAATTTATGCAAATTTTTCAACAAATACATCCATCTATCAAAATTATTTTCTAATTCTTCTTCATTTTTTCTAAATTTATCTAAACTTACTAATATAATTCCAAAATCTTCAAGGTAGATTTGATGAGTTGTTTCATTGAGTATTCTGTAAGTATTTATAATTTGTTCATTATCAGAAATACTAAATTCTAAAATTGCAATCGTGTAAACTCCTTTAAAATCGTAATTCCAATCTTTATCTTTAATGCCCTGGTCTTGAATTAAACGAGAAGCATAAAATAAAATTCTTTTTTTAAAATACTTTTGTTTTGCTCTTTGAACTTCAATAATAAAATGTTCACCTTTTTCATTGACGCACAATAAGTCTATTATGACTTTTCTATCTTCTTCATTTTGACCTGAAAATTCTGTATTTTTATAGGTTAAATCTTGAACATATACATTTTGAAAAGCCATAATAGAGTTCAAAAAATCTATAAGAATTTCCTTGTTATTTTCATTAGCGAAAATAAACTTAAAAGCAAAATCCGTTAATAGATTGATATATTTAGGCATTTTTTATGGGTTGTGCTTGATGAGAAACGGTTTGAATAAAAATTTCATTTAAAGAAGGAAGAATTTCTTCGAAATGATGGATTTCATCAAATTCTAAAATTTGAATTAAAATTTGTTTAACAGAAAAAGAGGGTAAAATTTCAAAAATAAGTTCTTTGTTTTGTTCTAATATTTGTATACCTTCAATTTTTGACGCAAAATCATAATTTTGGCTTGGAGTTCTCAATTTGAATTGATTTTTTTTAAACTTTCTTTTTAGATTTTGAATTGTATCATTAATCATCAACTTGCCTTGATTAATCAAAGCAATTTGCTCGCAAAAGTTTTCAGCCTGTTCCATTCTATGAGTGGAAAATAAAATGGTTTTTCCTTGATTTTTGAGTTCTGAAATATAATTTTCAATAATTTGAGCGTTAAGAGGGTCTAATCCTGAAAAAGGTTCATCAAGAATAAGTAATTCAGGTTCATGAGCTACTGTTAAAATAAATTGAACTTTTTGTTGCATACCTTTAGAAAGTTCATTGACTTGGTTGTTTTTCCAATCTTCAAGAAAAAGTTTTTTAAGCCATTCTAAAGATTTTTCTTTTGCTTGTAGAGAACTCAATCCTCTTAGTCGTAGTAAATATACTAATTGTTCTAAGACTGTCATTTTTTTATAAAGCCCTCTTTCTTCTGGCATATAACCAATCATTTTTTGGTGAGAAGGAGAGAGTGGTTGCCCATGAAAGAATATTTGCCCTTCATCGGGTAAAGTAATTGAAGTAATCATTCTTATTAAAGAGGTTTTACCCGCCCCATTAGGTCCTAATAAACCTACAATCTGTCCTTTTTCTAATTGAAATGAGACATTATCAACAGCTTTTTTACCCTCATAAATTTTACTTACATTTTTTAGTTCTAGCAAATTACTCATGGAAATACAAAAATAATAAATTTTTCAAAAAAATAAAACAGTTTTTTATGATTAATAGCGTATTTGATAGAAATAGAGGTATTATTCTCTAATTAAATCCAGTTCACACTTATGGGTTTGAATTTTTTTCCCTTCCACTTCACTGATTTTTTATGAAAATTTATAATAACCTTGTTATTTATGATTAATAAATTCCTTTTCCTCTGAATTTCTGTGGGTTGAAAACTTCGTTGATTATGAAGAAATTTAAAGTAATGATAAAAAGATGAACTATCTTGAATAGCATTCATTACATTTTTTTCTTTAAAATCTGTATTAACTGGTAACCAGGTTTGATTATTGGTAGAAAAACCTGCATTAAAAGTAGTATCCCACTGCATAGGTGTTCGTACTTCATCACGATTGATAGTTTCTCCGGATAAATTCACTAACCATTTGGGTAGTTTTAATACATGTGGAATAGGATCTAAAGATTTTTTATAGTAAAAATTGCCATCAATCATGCCAATTTCTTCACCATAATAAATACAGGGAACTCCCCGAGCCATAAATTGAATAGTGTGAATAATTTTTGCTTTTCTTAAATCACCTTTAACACGAGTTATCATTCTTCTCCTGTCATGATTACTAAAAACATATACAGGCATGAAAGGAAGAGAAAAATCATTCTCTTGATTTTTAATTAATTTTTCAAAATATTTTGCATTAAATTTGAAACGAAGCATCTCAAAATTAAATGCTAATGTTAAACGATTGTTTTTATCATCCCCACAATATTTCCTGCTTATAGCTCTATTTCCAATAATTTCACCTATCAACATTTTTTCTCCATATTCATCACAAACTTTTCTTAATTCTTCGGCAAAATCTAAGCAAGGCGGTAAATTAGCTGTATAATTTTTATTCTGAAAGTTATTTTCTACTTGAAATGAAAAAGAATTATTACGGAAGAGGCTATCTTCATAAATAGAATTAAAAATATCCAAACGAAAACCATCAACTCCTTTATTTAACCAAAAACGTACATTTTCTAACATTGCATTTTTTACTTTTGGGTTGTAATAATTCAAATCTGGCTGAAAGGGTAAAAAAGCAGCATAATAATATTGTTTACGAACAGGGTGATAATGCCAAGCAGAACCTTTAACCATGCTTTTCCAATTATTAGGTTTATCTCTCCAAATATAAAAATCATGATTTAACCCTCTTTCTTCAAGATTTCTTTGAACGTCATGTAAAAACCATTCATGCTCTATACTGGTATGATTCAGAACCATATCCAAGATAATTTTCATTCCCCTTTTATGAACTTCTTGAATCAATTTTTCTACTTCTTGCATGGTTCCATACTCAAAGGCAATACTTTGATAATCTTTTACATCATAACCAAAATCTTTTTGTGGAGAAGAAAAAAAAGGAGAAATCCAAAGGGTTTCAAAACCCATACTTTTAATATAATCCAATTTTTGAATAATTCCTTGAATATCTCCAATACCGTCTCCGTTAGAATCATAATACGAACGGGGATAAATTTGATAGATAGAAGTAGTATGATACCAGGGTAAATAATTTTGGGCTTTTAAAAAAGTAAAAGCCCAAAATAGAAAATTTAAAAAAAGAAGTTTCACAAAAAAGTTAAATTATAATTTACTAATTTGGTTTTCAATGAAGTGATATAAATCTTCCCCTTTTAACATTCCTTGAGCTAAATAGGCTAAATCTAACATCTGCTTCGCTAATGCAACTTGTTCTTGTTCATTAGGTAGCAATAATATTTTCTTTATTGAATTATGATTGGAATTAATGATTACAGTAAATAAATCAGGGATATTACCCATACCCGCAAATTGGGAGTAGGTCATATCTTGCATACGACGCTGATATTCAGGGCGAATAACTGTAACAGGCATTTCATTGGAAGCCAAATTTTGAAATTGAAATGCAATTAAATCATTTTTTGAGGCTTTTTTAAATATATCCTTTAGAACCTTTTGTTCATCTTCATTAAGCAAAGAAGTGGCTTCTATTCCTTTATCAATGATTTTTTCAATAGTATCAGAATCTACTCGAACAAACTGGGTATTTTCTAATTCATGTTCCATATAACTAATAAAGTGCATATCCACGATACCATCCATTCTCAAAACTTGATATTGATGATTTTTAGCTTTACGGATATACAATTCTTGAGCTTCTAAATCATTAGAATACAACCAAATGATTTGATTATCTTTATTGGTTTGAAGAACTTTTGTTTTATTTTTAAACTCTTCAAGAGTAAATTTTTCTTTATCTACAGTTTCTAATAAACAAATATCTTTTACACGGTCTTTAAAGCTATTGTCTCGAATCATTCCGTATTTCACAAATACACCTATACTTTCCCACTTACTTTCATAATCTTGACGATTTTCTTTAAAAATGGAATTTAATTTATCCGCAACTTTTTTAGTGATATGTTGGGTAATTTTTTTAACATTTGCATCAGTTTGTAAATATGAACGAGAAACATTTAAAGGGATATCGGGAGAATCTATAACACCATGTAATAAAGTAAGAAAATCAGGAACTATGTCTTCAACATTGTCCGTAATAAATACTTGATTACTATACAATTGTATTTTATTACGTTGTAAATCCATATTAGGTTTAATTTTTGGGAAGTATAAGATTCCTGTAAGATTAAAAGGATAATCTACATTAAGATGTATCCAAAACATGGGCATTTCAGACATAGGATAAAGTTTACGATAAAAATTTTCGTAATCTTCATTTTGTAATTCAGAAGGTTTTTTTATCCATAAGGGTGGTTCTGAATTGATAATTTTTCCATCAAATTGAATGGGAATAGGTAAAAATTTACAATATTTTTTGAGAATTTCGTTAATTCTGTAAGTTTCTAAAAATTCTTCACAATCCGATTGAATATGTAAAACAATTTCTGTACCTCTATCTGTTTTATCACAATTCTCTAAGGTAAAAGAAGTTTCACCTTCACAAGACCAATGTACTGCAGGTTCTTCTTGTCGGTAGCTTTTTGTAAATATTTCTACTTTATTTGCAACCATAAAAGCAGAATAAAATCCCAAACCAAAATGACCAATAATTTGGGCATCTTTAAATTTTTGTAAGAATTCTTCTGCACCAGAAAAAGCAATTTGATTAATATACTTTTCTACTTCATCTGCAGACATTCCTATACCTTTATCTTTGATAATAAGTTTTTTATTTTCTTTATCTATCTTAATTTCAATGGTTAAATCCCCTAAATCTCCTTGAAATTCACCGATAGAAGCCAAAGTCTGTAATTTTTGTGATGCATCTTGAGCATTACTTACTAATTCACGCAAAAAAACTTCTTGATTAGAATACAAGAATTTTTTGATAATCGGAAAAATGTTTTCTGTATGAATGGATAGGCTGCCTGTTTTCATGACTTTTTTAAATTTTTCGCAAAATTACAATTCTTTTTACAAATAATCAACTGAAAATTTAGTTTTTAGGTAATTTTCCCTGTTCAAAACAATAAAAAAACCCTCACTTTAAAATATGAGGGTTGAAATTCCGTATAAATTTTATAGATTATTTTCTATCACCGAATAATCTAAGTAAGGCTAAGAAAAGATTGATAAAATCTAAATACAAGGATAATGCACCAAGAACTGCAAGTTTTTTTGCATCTTCGCTTTCACTATCAACACCAAAACCAATTTGCATTAATTTCTGAACATCCCAGGCAGTTAATACAGTAAAAACAATTACAGAAATAGCAGAAATGATCATGGTCATCATACTGCTTTGGAAGAAAATATTTACAAATCCAGCGATAATAATTCCAATTAATGCCATCATTGCATAGCTACCTGCCTTGGTGAGATCAGCTTTTGTTGTCATACCATAAATTGCTAAACCTAAGAAAGCACCAGCAGTTACAAAAAATACAGTTGCAATAGATGAAGTAGTGTAAACAAAGAAAATTGTAGCTAAACTTAATCCCATTATTGCGGAATACAAAGCAAACAAAATATTTGCTGCTAACGCAGAAAGCTTATGGATTCCAAAATTTAAACCAAAAACAAACAGTAATGGAGCAAACATAATAATGTAAACCATAGGTGAAGTATAAAGGAAGATATACTTCTCAGGATTTGATGAAACTAAATCAGCCATCAGATAGGCAGTAATTCCTGTAATAGTAAGTCCAAAAGACATTATTAAAAATACCTTTTGTAAAAAAGCATTTACACCTGAAACTGTAATATTTGAACGTAGAGGTCTATCAGACCATTCATTTCCGTAATAATTATTCATAACTTTAAGAAGTTTTAAATCTAATGAACAAAATTAATACCAATTAGTTTTTTTTGCAAGTATTTTAAGAATTCTTAGGAATCTTTTTTTGATGACCTAATGACTTTAACACCTTTAAACTTTTTGTCTTGAACTTTTTTATCCAAGAAATTATTGAGCTTTTCAACATCAAAATTGGAAATAATTTCTCCAAATTGGTTGATTTTTATATCCAAGTAACCTAATTCTTGGTGAATTTGTTGTTCATTTTTTTTAAATTTTTTGGGCATAATATACAATTTTAGCTTAATATTTATACGTAAATTTTTGATTTAAAGTTTCAATAAATGAAAAAATTCTTTTAATAGTTTCAAACTTTCCTAAAAAAACCGCAATTTCGAACAAGTTGGGTCCAGAACTTTCTCCTGTTAAAGCATTTCTCAATAGAGGCAGAACATTACCTAATTTTTCCTGAAAATTTTCTACTAATTCTTTAAAATCTATTTCTAAAATCTCAGATTTCCATTCGTTTTGAATAGACCATTTGTCATGAATTTTTGTCAATATTGACAAAATGTTAGGATGAAATTTTTTTTCAATAGTATTCCAATCAAAATGGTCAGGTTCTTGAAATAAAAACTTACCTTTGGTAAATAATTCTTTATGAAAAGAAATACGATTTTTCATTAAAAAGAAGGCTTTTAATAAATTTTCATCAGAAACTAACCAATCAGTTTTTTTTAATTCCTCTTTAAGGAGTGGTAAAATTCTTTCATGAGAAGCACATCTTAAATAATGCTCATTAAACCATACCGCTTTTTTAATGTCAAACTTAGCTCCTGCCTTATGTACTTTTTCTAAAGAAAAAATTTTTGAAAGTTCTTGCAGAGAAAAAATTTCTTGTTCTGTACCGGGATTCCAACCTTGAAAAACTAAAAAATTTACAAACGCCTCTGGTAAGTACCCCTCTTCTCTGTAACCTGAAGATTTTTCTCCTGTTTTGGGATCTTTCCAAGAAAGAGGAAATACTGGAAATCCTAATTGGTCACCATCTCTTTTACTTAATTTTCCTTTGCCAGAAGGTTTTAATAGTAAAGGTAAATGAGAAAATTTAGGCATATCTTCTTCCCAACCCAATGCTTGATACAATAAAATATGTAATGGCGTTGAAGGTAACCATTCCTCTCCTCTTATCACATGAGTAATTTTCATTAAAAAATCATCTACTACATTTGCTAGATGGTAAGTAGGCATACCATCACTTTTTAATAAAACTTTATCATCTACTTGAAGTTTATTAAATTTTACATCACCCCGAATTAAATCCTGAAACTCAATATCCTCATTTCCATCAATTTTTAAACGAATTACATAATTTTCATGATTTTGAAGTTTCTTTTGTACCTCTTCATTAGAAAGAGTTAAGCTGTTATTTAAATTTAAACGAGTTTCCTGATTATAAATAAATGTTTTACCTTCTGCTTCAAAATTTTTACGTATATTTTCTAATTCTTCAGGAGTATCAAATGCGTAATAAGCTTTACCTGAATTTAATAACTGTTCTGCATACGTTTTATAAATGGGTTTTCTATCGGATTGCTTATAAGGAGCGTAAGGACCACCATGTAAAGGGCTTTCATCAGGCTCAAATCCACACCATTTTAAAGAGTCATAAATAAACTCTTCTGCACCAGGTACCAATCGCGTTTGATCTGTATCCTCAATTCTTAATATAAAATCACCATTATAATGCTTCGCAAATAAATAATTATAAAGAGCAGTTCTTACACCACCAATATGTAAAGGACCCGTAGGGCTGGGTGCAAATCTCACACGTACTTTTTTTTCCATAAATTTTGACGCAAAAATAACGTTTTTTCCTAAATCTAGGTTATTCATTTCATGCTTTAGTTACACCCATTTGGTGAGCATTTTAGCTAATTACAAATGATATTCCATTTTCCAATTATCAATAATACGAATATAATGAAGTATTTTTCAGTTTTTGTTCCAAATATACTTTTAATTTTTCTAATTCAATAGGAGTATCTTCAAAAATATCATAATATTTTTGATTAGTAAAAGTAATTCGTAAATAATAAGTTTCATTATCTTCTTCTTTAAAAATAGAAAAATAAGAAATTTTTACTGGATCATCGAATTTAGTGATGTAATCTCTATCCATAATCGTAAACGGTTTTTTTGTAGTATAAATATCATAATTTGAAATTCTAACGTGAGTAAATACAAAATTATAGTAATAAATTTTATAACCTAAAAATAAATAGGTTCCTATTATTATTATCCATGAAAAAAATTTGATTTCTTTACTTGAATCATTCATTATTGAAAATGCAAAACTCGAAAAAATATAAATAAAAATGATTAATATCATCCAAAAATACCACTTTATACCTGATGGTTTTTTTTCAATATATAATGAATCACTGGATAAATAAACTTTGTAGTTTCTTGGAGATTTAGTAATTACAGGATTTTCCTTTTTGTGGTTTATTTCTTCTATATAGGAGTGAATTGTAGGTATTAAAGTTTGTGGTATTCCATTGATAATATAATTTCTTTCTAAATTTTCATCAGAGATAGAAATTTGATAATACTTGAATTTTTTAGCAGAATTATATTCAACAGAATAATCATCTTCAATGAAAAGTTTACTGGTAGAATTGAGTTTATATTCATAAACTTTAGAAATTAACGATTTATTAACAACAATTATTTTGTTAAAGCTAAAAGTTACTTTAGTTACAAGAGTAAGGCAATGAAAATAATTAAGTTGAAAAAAACTAATAATCATGGTATAAAACACACCTAAATACCATCTAAATTTATAGATGTGATTACAAAAAAGCCACAACAAATTGGTAGTAATTCCCCAAAAAAATGCTTCTAATAAAAAAGGTTTATTAATTATGTAAATCAAACTATCGTTAATTTTTTGGGTTTCCCATTCAAATACATGACCACCCCATAAAAACATAAATAAATAAACCACTACATTTGTAATACAAAAAACTATAATAATTTTTGTAATTAAACTAACCTGTTTTTTTTTAAAACTGATTTTAAAAGTTAATATCAAAACCGCAACAAAAATTAACAAATATGAATAATAGGAAAAATACTTTAAAAAAATTTCAGATTCTATATTAGAGCTTTTATTTTGTAAAAATACAATCCAAGCCCAAGTAAAAATTATGAAAGAAGAAATAAATGAAATTGTTTGAATCTTTACTGAATTATACATAATCAATTTTTTACACAATAATAAAAAAGTTGCCTTTTGAAAGGCAACTTTTTTTGATATATTGCTAATTTTTTACTGTAAACGGAAATCAAAAGGAATGTTAACCCAAACTGGAACAGGTTTCCCTGCTTGAATACCCGGAGTAAACTGTAAATTATACAATTGACTGGTTACCGCATCGGTTAATAAAGTATGAGGAGATCGAACAACCACATGTTTAGTAGGTTTTCCTTCTTTATTTACCAAGACCCTGATAATTACCTTTCCTTGAATACCTAATTCTTTAGCTTGGTTAGGATAACCAATGTTCTTTTTGATTACATCTAAATTCACTGGTGCAGGTTCTTTTTCAACCGCAACGAAAGCATTTACATCAGGTTCTTCTTCTTTTTTAGGTTCTTCTTTGATTTCTACAGGTACATCACCTTTACCATCATCAACTCCAAAATCAACAGGAACATCATTAGAACCTTCTTGATCTACTAACCCAGGATTACCTTTTAATAAAGAGTCCATATTGGCTAATTTTTGTTCTTCTTTTGGGGGTTCTTCATCTTTAACGGTTTCAGGAACCACAAATTTTATGGATGCTCTCTTAGGAGGAGGAGGAAGCTCTTCTGGTGGTGGTTTAATTTCCTCTTTTTTATCAATAGGAGGAGGATCTTTTAACTCTGCGTAAGTCAATCTGTTAGTATTATTTATCTCTTCAACTTCTTTTTCAAATAACTTTTTAATTAAAGGAAGAGCAATAAAAAACAATACTAACAAAGAAGCAATTATAAATGCTCTTGATACATTTTTAGGATATAATTGCCTAAGAACGTAAGCACCATAACGCTTTTCTCTGTGTTCAAAGACCAATTCATCTAAATCGGGTCTTATAGTTGATGTGCTCATGACTAATCTTTTTACAAATTTACGTAATAAATTAATTTAGGTTACGATTTTTTATCAAATTAAAGTTTATTTAACAAATTCCATAGGAAACATTGTTAAAATTAATTAATTTTGAATACCTGCTTGTTCATTATACTTTTTAACCATTTCTAACTCTACAGGAGAAGCTGGTATTAAAGCATAATTTTTTTGTTGTAAAATATTCATTTCATCTAAAATGTCCACCATATTTTTATATTTAGAATCGTCCATAGGCTTAATTAAAATCATTATATTTTTATCATTTTCAGCAATTAAAGGATTTTCTCTTACTGCTTTTATTTGATTTATAATAGCCTGACGTATTCCTTTACCAGATTTGGAAAATCCAGTTAATTGCATTTCAGGAGGTTTTTTTTCATCTTGACCATTACCAATAAAAAAGTAAACCCTATCCTCTTTTCCTAACAAAATGGTCATTAACCTTGATTCTTGAATTTTAGGAGGATCAACTTGATCTTTTTGGTTTTCTTTTATTTTTGGTGGTACTACAACAGGCATGGTAGTTGGAGTGGACATAGTAGTTGTTAATATAAAGAATGTTAACAACAAGAAACCTAAATCCACCAAAGGAGTCATATCAATTCTTGGAATTTTGCTCTTTTTTCTACCTTTTTTGCCGCCCTTCTTACCACCACTATCACCACCGACTTCTGCTGCCATATATTTTTAATTTTTTAAATGAATGATATTACAATTTTGAAGTGTCTATAATTTCTTGTGCTTCTTTACCCGTAATCAAATTAAATTTATTGATATTTCTGTCTTGTAAAGTATCAATAACTTTTTTGATGATAGGATAAGGTGAATCTACGTCTCCTTTAATAGCAATTCTTAGTTGAGTATTGGACATACGCGAAGCAACAATCCAATCGCCTAATTCATTATTTGAAGAATCGCATGGAATACCAGGAGCAGTCTGTAAGATTTTATCCCTTTCTGCTGGCTTTGCTTTTAACCATTGAGGAATAGCCGAAATAGGCAAACCTACTTGAGGCATAATAGAAAAAGTATTTATATCATCTGGAGATAAATCTAAATTGTATTTTTCCATGATTCTTCTTATGGTTGCTTCGCGAGTATGCTTACTATCCACACCAAAAAATACTCTTCCATCTTTACTTACACTGATGATCATTACATCAGTTGCAGGGAGTGGAGTTTGAGCGATAGATGAGGGTATCAAAATTTCAACTGCTTCTTGCGGTTTAAATTTTGTAGTAAGCATAAAAAAGGTTAGCAACAAAAAAGCTAAGTCCACCATGGGAGTCATATCAATGGCTGTACTTTTACGTGCAACTTTTGCTTTAGCCATAATTTAGAAAATTAATGTTTTGCTATAAAAGTTTGAACAATTGAATATCCAGACTCATCAATAGAGTAAGTCATGGTATCAATTCTGGAAGTAAAATAGTTATAAGCTACTGTTGCAACTGTGGAGGTAGAAATACCAATTGCAGTATTAATAAGAGCCTCAGAGATACCAGTTGATAATGCAACTGCATCAGGTGCACCTGCAGTAGCTAATGCTGAGAAAGCTTTAATCATACCTAAAACTGTACCAATCAAACCAACAAGTGTAGCAATCGAAACAATTGTAGCAATAATTACTAAATTTTTTTCTAACATAGGTAATTCTAATGCAGTGGACTCTTCTAATGCCTTTTGTATAGCTGCAACCTTTTGCTCTTTATCTTTAACATCAGCAACAATAATTCCACTTGCACCTTGAGAAATAACATTTGCTCCTTTATTCTCTTTAACGGTTAATTCATGCATTTCTTGGTATTTTTTTAATGTACCTTTGATAACATTTCCCACAGAACCAGATTGCTCATCGCAACGATTTATTGCACGTTGAATGTCATCTTTTTCTAATGCTTCCCTTATATCAGCAATAAAGTTATTGATACTTCCTTTACCTGCAGCTTTACCTAAAGTAATAAATCTTTCAATTGAGAAAGTAACAACCATTAAAAACAAAGCAATCGCTAAACCCACTAATATACCCCCTTTATAAACGATACCAAGGGTATTGATAGGATGGTTTGCTGTGTCTCCTCCTTCAAAGTTTGAAGGATTACCCATAATCACAAAATAAATAAAGTAACCTACAACTATTGTTAAGGTAATGATAATCGGCGATATCCATTCTTTTATCGCACCACTTGATTTTTGAACTTCTTGTTCCATATTGTTTGACTTGATATTAATTTTTTCTTTTGACCCGCTAAATTATAAGATATATCTTAAACAGCCAATTTTTTTTAATTTTTTATCTTGTGAATAACTTCAAAAATATTTTTAATATATTAATTTTCAATTTTATAATTATCATATACTTTAATTCACTCTCCTACCCTTCCATTCATATTTTAGTTTCATTTGAGAAATCAAACCCACCCATAAAACATATAAAATATGAAAAAATTGTTCTATTAATAACCATTTTAGATTTTGCATCTGTTTCAAAAATTTATTTGCATGGTAAAGAATAAAAAATTCTGATATAACTTTTGCAAACATCAAACAAAAAAAAATCCACCAATTTATAAACAAGAACATTGAAAAAATAAAACTCAAAAAAATCGTTAAGTTTGCAAAATATGCCATAATTAAGTGAAATGTTATCCAATAATCGGGATAAACTGTACTTTTGCTTGTCCATCTTAATCGTTGATGAATGAAAGTTTTTAGATTCTTATGAGCAGAAGTTTCCACTATGGCATCTTGATTTTTAGCAAATTGTATATCATATTTTTTAAGGTTTCTAATTTTATGTAAAAGCAATTCATCGTCCCCAGAAGCAATTTGGTCAATATTTAGGAAACCTCCAACTTCATAATATACTTTTTTTCTGTAAGCTAAATTGGCACCATTACATAAGCTGGGGGATTGGTTTGCAATCATAGCTGCGCCTAATAAAATCAAACCAGAAAATTCTAATGCTTGCATTTCTTGCCAAATCCCTTTTCCTGTTAATTTTACTGGACCTGAAACCAAAGCCGTGTTTTCATTAAAGTAATTTATCATAGTTTGAACCCATTCTTTATTTCTCCATGTATCTCCATCTGTCGTAATGATGATTTCTCCCTTGGAATTGAGGATTCCAAAATCAATGCTTTCCTTTTTGCCTTTTTTTCCTTCTGGTAAGTTGATGATTTTGATGCAGTCATCATTTATAAAGTTTTGCAAAATTATCAAAGTATCGTCTTCACTATGGTCATTTACTATGATTACTTCCATCAAGTTTTTGGGATAGGTTTGTTGAAGAATACTTTCTATACAATTTTTGATATTCTCTTGTTCATTTCTAACCGGAATAATTATACTAACAAAAAATTGGTTATCAATAGTTTTGGGATGATAATGATTAAATTTTATGGTGTGATAGATTAAATAAGAGCAGTAATAAATTACGGGAATAAAAAGTATAACTAACCACATAAAACCTGAGTTTGAAATTTTTGATTTTTCTCATAAAGATGAACCAAATTTTGGTATTTATGAAGAATAAAATCTGAAATTAATAATGCTTTATAACCATTTATAGTTGCCATCATCACAATTTCTTCATTATTAAGTTTTAAGGGTATCAAATAATTCATTTCGTTAATTATAGAAAGTTCCAAGTTAGATGCATAGCTATCTGTTCCTAAACAAATTTTATCTTTAAAGGAGTGAATAAATTCAGGTGAAATTGTTTGGTTATGTAAAAATAAATTGGAAGTTGGGCAAATACAAAAATAACAAGTTTCAAAAATTTTTTTGGGTATTTTAAGAAGGTCTATAAACACATTATGAACCAATATATATTGTTGAGTTTTTTCTGAAAGAATAGCCTCTGAATAAGGCAATTTTTGATTTAAAAATTCTGAAGGAATTCCCATTTTCAAAAAAACATCAGCAAGTTTTGAATATTCTTCAGCAAAATATTCTATTTCCTCTTGGGATTCTGTAAGATGAATACTTTGTAAGGTAGGATATAAATCATGAACTTTTTCAATCAAATTTTTAGAACAACTATAAGGAGCATGTAAACTTACAAAAGCATTTAAATATTTTGCATTTTCCAAAATTGATGACCATTTATCATCAGAAATTTCAGGATTTAATCCAAAAACCTCCCAAAAATTACGAAAGTAAAACTTTTGATTTGCATCTTTAATGGGTTTAGTTATTAATGAATTACAAATATCTCCAATAAAAAAAGTTCCTTCCTTTTGAAAGTCAATTAAAGTATGTTGGATTTCTGAATTTTGCGAATCCAAAAATTGATTTCTAACATTCTGAATCCATTCAATAAAAAATGCCATACCCTTTCCCTTTACTTCATAAGCTAATTTCTTTAAATGAGAAAGTTCTAAATGACAATGTGCATTCACCAAACCAGGACAAATCCACCCATCATAAAAATCACCCTCTAAAACATCAGGATAGAATTCCGCAGAATTATCACTTTTGATTAAAGTGCCTTTTTGAAATTTTCTTTTCCAATAAATGTTGTTTCCGCAGATTTTTAACATTTTAAAAGGTGATTTTAGTTTGAGGAAGTTGATTTTGAATTTCTTGAATTTCTAATTTGGTGAGGCTATTTCCTTTTAAATCCAATTTTTTTAAGTTTTTTAGTGAAGAAAAATTGGGAAACTTTGAAATTTTAGTGTTTTTCATCACTAACTCTTCTAGATTTACCAGCTGAACAAAACTTAATGGTAACTCTTTAATAGGATTATAGCTTAAATCTAAAAATTTTAACTTTTTTAAATTTCCCATAGAATTAGGCAATTGTGTAAGCCTATTAGAGGCTAAATGAAGATATTCTAAGTTTTCTAAGTTACCGATACTTTCAGGAAGTTTTTCAATTCCACTAAATCTTAAATTGAGTTTTTTTAAATTTTTTAATTCTCCAATTCCATCTGGTAAGAACTGTAAATAATTGTAGCTTAAATCCCAAACCTCTAAATTTTGAAAATTTTTAATACATTCAGGTAAAATAACTAATGAATTATTGTTCATCAAAAGTTCCTTTAAGTTTGTCAGGTCACAAAAAGAAGAAGGAACTTTTTGAATTTCATTAAAATCCATTTCTAAATACTGAATATTTTTACATTTTCCTATACCATTAGGTAAAAACTTTATACGATTTCTAGAAATTTTTAGCCACTGCAATTCTGATATATTTTGTATATCCTCTGAAATTTCAGTCAGTTCATGGTAACTTAAATCTAGTCTCCAGGCTTTTTCTGGTAATTTTAAAGCATCTTTAATACGAATAAATCGAGGAGCATTCAAAAGCTCTTGTTGGGTATAAAGTTTGGTTTGTGAAAATAATAATTGAAAAGTAAAAAAAAATACTGGAATAAAGTTATTCATCATGAATGTAAAATTAAAAAATTTTTAAGAAACCTATACATAATTTACTCATAGAAATTTCCAATCACCAAAAAATAATACCAAAATATACCAAAACATACTCCAACCTGCCTTTCCAACATGGATTCTGCAAACATAGCTCCAAATAAGACGGCTAAAAACTGAATTAATAAATAATTAGGTTGGACAAATATGGGATAAAAATACCAGAACAAAAAAATAGAAAATCCTAATAACCCTAATCCTAATAAATACTCTAAAAATTGATTATGTAAATCGTGAAGCCAATTTTCTTCTTTCAAATTTACTTGATGATTTGAATATTCTTGTTTAATTTTTTCATTAATATTTTCCATTCCTACTCCCAAGATAGGATTTTTCAGAAGAGCATAATAACTCATCTCCCATGCGACCAAACGCATAGATACCGAACGATGATTAATATCTTCTTTTTTTTGGTATCTTTGAATATCATCATAGGTATTCAAAACACGATTTTTAAATGAAGGTAGAATAAAATATGCAATAAGTGGTAAAAAAATTAACAATAAAATTCCTGAAATTCCTACTAAAATTTTTTTGTTTTTAATTGTATAATAAGCAAAACTCACTAAACCCGCAAAATAAAACGCAACTAAACCCGTTCTTGAAGTGAAAATATGAATGCAGGCAAACAAAAATAGGCTTGTAAATAAATATATTTTTGAATGAAGGATTTGATATAAATAAAAACTTAACAAAATGGCAAAAGCTAACATCACACTAAAATAAATATGGGTAACTTTTGTAAAAACAGGTATTTCTTTGGATTCTAAAATTCTTTGATTCATCTCCTCAAAATGAAGAAAATAATTTACAAGGGTTAAAAACGAAGCAATGGTAATTGATGCAATGAAAAAAAAGGAAATTATAGTAAAATCTTGTTTTTGAGGTTTGTAAGTTAAGAAACCCAGAGGTATCAATATAAAAGGTAATTTAATTCTTGATTCTGTCCAAAGTTGATTTTGGTTGGTTTCAGAAAAAAAATGAATGAAATGAAGAAAATAAAGTAAAAATAATGCCCAAAAGATGGGTTTTTTAAACTGATAAATATTGTTTTTAAAGTTTTTTAAATCCACCAAAAACGCTAAAGCAAAACCAGCACTTCCTATACTCATGAATGCTGGAGACGTTGATAAACCAACCATCAAAATAATGGAACTAATCAATGCAATTTGATGAGAAAGCGATTGATTTTTAAAGTATTGTAAATAAAATTGAAAATTTACCATACTCCCGCTTTACCATTTAAAAATTCTATTTTCCACATTTCAAAAGCATGAACTTCCTCGTCTAAGACTTTTACAAATTGTTGAGTTTTAAAAATAGGTGTTGAATAAATACCACTGGGTCTCATAGGAGACATTTGTAGAACCCACTCAACTTCGCTGCTTTTAATAGCTTGTTGTGCATCTTCAAAAGACTGAAATTGAGTTTTAGCAATATTTATAGGAACACAAAGAAAAAAATCATCTTCGGGTGCCGTTAATTCAATTCCCGCTATATTATAAATATTACCTTTTTTTAAAGGAATTTGTTCAATTTTTATAATTTTAAAAAGTGTATATTGATTTTCTAATTGAAAAGCGAGAACCTCACCTTCTTGGTGATAAAATTGTTTATCTATATCCGAAACAAAACTCATAAGAAAACAAAATTAAAAAACTATCTCAATCATTAAAATTGATTTCAGTACTATCACCAATATTCACAGATTGAGAACGCCCTTTTAAACTTGAATCATTACCAACAATAGAATTTTTTAGAATAATTCTATCTAAAGTAGCGAAAGAGCCAATGATTGCGTCTTCCACTATAGATTTTTTAATCACAGCATTTTCTCCAATGGCAACAAAGGGTCCAACAATAGAATCCTCTATAATGGCAGTTTCGTGAATGGTTACGGGTGGAATAATCACAGAATTAATATGAGTAGGATAAGTAAAACTAGGTAAATTTTTCATTAACAAACGATTAGATTGAAGTAAGGCTTCTTTTTTTCCGCAATCATACCAGTTGTTTACTTTATAACCTCGTATGGTTTTACCCCTATTTATCATTTTAGTTAGAACATCGGTTAAGTGATATTCACCATGATTTTTAGACTGCATAATTTCCTCAATACCCCAAAAAAATTCTTTAACATCTTTGATTTTATAGATTCCTACTAATGCTAAATTACTTTTCGGAATTTTAGGTTTTTCCGCCAAATGAATCACAAGATTATTTTCATCAACTACTGCAATACCATAATCACAAGGATTATTTACGGGATTTAAAGTAATTAAATTTCCATTATAATTTATAATTTCTTGAAAATCAGCATCAACAATAATATCTCCTAAAGAAATAATGAACTCTTTTTGATGAATTAATAAATTTTTACAAATTGAGATAGCATGTGCTAAACCTAAACGTGGTTCTTGTATAACACATTCGTAATTAATGATATTATTAAAATGATTTTCTATATAAGATTTAATTTTGTCTCCTAAGTAACCTACGATAAATATAAAATCCTGTATTCCTGCATGATGTAAATTTTTTATGATATGACCTAAAATAGGTTCCCCGGCTACTGGTATCAGGGGCTTAGGTTGTGTATGTGTATGAGGGCGCATGTGTGTGCCTGCACCAGCAACAGGTATTACAGCTATCATAAATTTACTTTCTATCTAAATTTCGTATATGATTGATGTATTTTACTAAAACTTGAACTTCTTCTTCTTTCATGTAATGATAGGAAGGCATAATGCCTCGCCCCATTTTAATATAACCTGCGATTGCATCATCATTTAATTCACTAATAGCTAAATTTTTAGCTTTTCTAAAACCAGCTTTACCATCTTCTCCATGACATCTCAAACAAGCAATCGTATAAATGTCTTTCCCTTTTGTTTGTTCATCTGGAGCAGCCAAATAAGCATCATGAACACGCATTGCCTCAGGTTTTAACATAATGTCTCTTGTACTCCCTAAAAAGTAAGCATAAACAAACATCAAAGTAGAAAAAAACATCAATACTGAATTCATTTTTTTTGTTCCTACAATAAAAAAAACAACTCCTAGAATTAAAGCAATCCATTTTACAAAGATGTATTCCGATAAGCCTGCTGGAGATTTTACCATCAAAAATATACCTGTTCCCAATAGCAAAACCTCAAAAATTACTCTAATGATTCTTGTTTTCGCTTTAATAGCTAACAATGCGTTTCTTCTTTTTGCTATAACTACAATAAAATTGAGTAAAACAAAAAGTGTATAAATAACAACGATTAAATGATGAGTATGTAGTATGCCCGTTTCCATATAAATTTATAGCAAATTAACGATATTTTTTTCTTTTAAGTTTGATTTGTGGATAATTTCTCCTTCAAATGAATCGCTTTCAATATGTTTGACTAATTTTACTTTTTGTAGACCCTCACAATCATTGGGCAACCAAACTTTTAAATAATTATCAGTATGACCCATCACTTTTCCATTTAACGTTTTACTTTCTACTAAAACCTCTCTTTCTGTATTCAAAAATTGAATAGCAAATTCATGACGTTTTTTTTCAGATAAATTTCTTAAAATTTTACTTCTTTCATTTTTGATAGAATTAGGAACATGGTTAGGCATTTCTGATGCTTCTGTATTTGCTCTGGAGGAATAACTAAAAACATGAAAATAACTTACAGGAAGTTCATGTAAAAATTGATAAGTTTCTTGAAAGTCTTCTTCGGTTTCATTAGGGAAGCCTACAATTACATCTACTCCAATGCAAGCATGAGGCATCAATTCTTTGATTTTTGTAACTCTACTTTCATAAACTTCCCGTTTATAACGTCTTTTCATTAAACGTAAGATTTTTGGACTACCACTTTGTAAAGGAATATGAAAATGAGGCATAAAATGATTAGACTGAGCCACAAACTCTATAATTTGATTACTCAACAAATTAGGTTCTATTGAGGAAATTCTAATTCTTGGAATAGAAAGCTTATCCAAAGCTTGAATTAAGTCAAAAAAAGTTTCTTTTTTATCATTATAAAAATCACCAATGTTTACGCCCGTTAATACAATTTCTTGATGTCCTTTATCAATAATTTTTTGTGTAAGTTCTAAAACTTCTGAAATATAAGGGCTTCTGCTTTTTCCTCTTGCTAAGGGAATGGTGCAATAAGTACAAGGATAATCACAACCATCTTGAACTTTTAAAAAAGCTCTTGTTCTTTCTTCAGAAGAATATGAAGGTTTAAAGTCATTCATATCCTCTAACCCACCTACAAAAGTGTGTCCATAATCTCTTTTTTCAAAGGATTGAATAAAATCAAATAAATGAAATTTTTCTTTTGCACCTAAAACCAAATCAACACCCTCCATTTGAGAAATTTCTTCGGGTTTTAATTGTGCGTAACATCCTGTAATAATCACATAAGCGTTAGGATTTTGACGTAAAACCTTACGAACTAATTTTTGGCATTCTTTATCTGCATTTTCTGTTACAGAACATGTATTAATTACATAAACATCTGCAAATAAATCAAAACTCGTGATTTGAAATTTTTTATCTTCAAACTGGCGAATTAATGTGGAAGTTTCTGAAAAATTTAATTTACATCCTAAAGTATGAAAAGCTACTTGTAAATGTTCAAACATTAAGCAAAAATACAAAAAAATATGGATTGTAAATAATATTTCTATCCAATTCCCCCAAAATATAACTGACTTTATTTGCAAAATTTAAGCAAATAAAGTCAGTATAAAAAGTTTATTAAGCTGATTATTAATTTTTTACAGGTAAATTGCTGTAGTTTTTACCATATTCTAACATTTGTTCTAAGAAATCTTTGGGATATTCAATTTTAACCTCTTTAATTTTATCATCATCTTTAACAGGGACTAATCTGGGATTGATAAAACCTCTGTAAGGGGCAATATTGAGTTTAGAATATCTTTCCAGCACTTCTTTATGAATTTCTTGATCAATTTTTACTCCGTAATTTTCCACCAATGCTTGGCCTGCTTTAAAATCACCTTGGGATTTAATTCTTTGAATTTCTTTTAATAATTCACCGAAAAGAAATCTAAGTTTTTCGTAATTACGAACAACGAAATAAGTTTTTCCGTCTTTTTTGATTTTTTCAATTACATTATCTTTTTGTCCTTTTTCAAAAACCCATTTTGCTACTAATTGGCGATTTCTCATGTGTGCTTCTTCAAGGTTATTACCTAATTTAATTCTTACTAATTGGGTCATTAAACCGTTACGAATGTATTTATCATATTCGGCTTTTGCAACGTCTAAGTTCTCCATGATACCCATTTGAATAAGTTTCTCATCATACATAAAATATAGTGCTACTAAATCAGCACGAGCTTCTTCTAAGGTGGAAGCGTAATTTTTTAAAGTTTTTGCAGGAACATCAACACCTTCTTCTAATTGGCCAGAAGCATGACCAATCACTTCATGCATATCTGTATGAAGTTTATCGGAATAATTAGCATATTTTTTTGCACGGTCAATTTCTTCTTGGGAGAAACAAAACTCTTCTAACATACCATTACCTGCGGCAGCGTTATCATAAGCATCTACTATATTTCCTAAATTAACGGATTTAGAGCCGTGTTCTTTGCGTATCCAGTCTGAATTAGGAAGATTGATACCAATGGGCGTAGAAGGAGAAGCATCTCCTGCCTCCCCTATTACGGTAATTACTTTTGCTGAAATACCGGTTACATTTTTTTTCTTATGTTGAGGTAAAATAGGAGAATTATCCTCAAAATATTGAGCTTCTTTTGCTATAGCCGCAATTCTTTTGCTGGTTTCAAAATCCTTTATAGAAACCACTGATTCATAACTTCCCCTGTAACCTAATGGATCATTATAAACCTCAATAAAACCATTGATTGCGTCCACAACACTGGAAGTATCTTGAACCCATAAAATATTATACTCATCAAATTTTTTTAAATCACCCGTTTTGTAGTACTCAATTAATTTTTGAAATGCTTGTTTTTGAATGTCATTTTCAGCAACTTTCACTGCCTTTTCTAACCAAAATACGATTTTTTCAATGGCTTGAGAGTACATGCCTCCAACTTTCCATACTTTTTCTATAATTTTCCCATTTTCTTTTACCAACTTAGAATTTAAACCATAAGAAATTGGACGTGGGTCTTTGGAATCAATAAGCTTGTTATAATATGCTTCTATTTCTTTTTGCGTTAATCCTTCATAAAAATTTACTGCTGAAGTTGCAACTATATCTTGTTTAACATCTTGATTGATTTTTAATGCAGCGACTTGAGGATTGTAAATTTCATTTAATATAAATTCTGAAAAAGACTTTTTATCACCAAAATCCTTTGGTAAGGCATCATCAGGAGTTTTTTCTATTAAAAATTGGAAAAAATCTAGAGAACATTCTGGTATAATTTTGAAATTATCGTAATGATGATGAATACCATTAGAAAAGAATACTCTTTTAGCATAAACCAAAAATTTTTGATAATCCTCAGAATTTTTATCACCTTGATAATGCGAAATAATCGCTTCTAAAGTTTTTCTTATAGCTAAATTATGTTTATAGTGTTGATCCCAAATGATATCCCTACCAGCAAGCCCTGCTTCATAAAGGTAATAAACCAACTCTTTTTGTTGAGGAGATAATTGATTAAATCCTTCAATTTTGTAACGAAGCACTTGAATGTCTGCAAATCGGTCAGCAACAAATTCAAATTTTTCCGCAGAGTTTTCATTATTTGTGGGTTTACAACTCATTAAAATGGCGACAAAACCCATCCAATAAAAAAACTTAATATTTTTCATAAATAATTTTTTATACAAAAATAGAAAATTTAAGTGAATGTTGAATTACAGAAATGTAAAAAAGGTATCACTTCTAAGTCCAAGCCTAAGCGTTTCTAAACCAATAATATCATTGGTAGCAATATTCCCTAAATTAACATTAGAACCTAAAAGTTTAATAAAGAAAACTTGTTGTTCTTTTTTGGGAGCTTCAAAAATAAGGTTTTCATAAGGTATAGAATGTAAAATCTCATCTACGAGACCATCGCGAACTTCACCACCCGAACGAAAAACACCCACATTTCCACCTTCCCGAGCTTCAGTTATCACTTTCCATGAACCTGCTTGTAATTCATTTTTGATACACTCTACCCATTTATAAGGAGCCATTTCTTTATTAGGGTCCTTGGAACCCACTTCCGATAAAACTGTATAATTCTTGGAATATTTAGAAATTAAGCCAAGTTTTTCATTATCAGATAAATCTAAACTTCCTGATGAAATTTCAACATGAGTAATTTTGTATTCTTCTAAGAGTTTTTCAAACAAATGTTCACTTTTACGTACATAAAAAATTTCTAATAAAGTACCACCAAAATAAACAGGAATATTAGCAGATTGATAAATTTGAATTTTTTCTTTTAATTTAGGGGTTACAAAAGAAGTTGCCCAGCCTAATTTGATTAAATCAATATAATTATGACCAATTTCTAATAAATTTTCAACTTCTCTTAAAGATAATCCTTTATCCATTACCATGGTAATACCAAGGTTTCTATTAGGTTTTTGCTCTCTTTTGGGTAAATTAGGGATTTCAAAATTTACAAAACTCATTTTTATTGGGTATTTTTTTTATAACTATTAATAATCATTTGAATTTCAGGATCTTCTGATAAATCTGGATTGTAATCGTACAAATATTCATAATTTTCAGGAAATTTCAAAAGTGCATTTTCTAAATAAAAGAATCCTAAATTTCTAGAACCCTTAGCAAAACTTAAAGCAGCCGCTTGAAACATAAGTTTAGAAGAACTTTCATCTTCATTGCATTCTTTGTAAAAATTTTCTCTTAATATATGAGAAATCAATTCGTTATCTTTTAAAAATTCAATATAAGTTTTTCTTAGTAGTAATTCTATTTCTAAAAATTCATCATTAAATAAGTTTTCAAGTTCCTGCATATAAACCAAAGCGTAACCAAAATTTTCTAATTCAATTTCTAAATCAATGTATTTAAGTGAAACTTCTAAATTTATGATATTATCTAAGTAAACTTTGTAATAATGAAGAGCTTCAGTATATCTATCTAATTCATACAAACAATCTGCTAAACCTTCATAAGCATCAAAATAGCTGTCATCAATATCAATACATTTTTTAAAATATTTTCTTGCCTCATCATAATTTTCAAGATTTTGATAACAAATACCTAAATAAAATAAAACATTTTCATTTTCATCATCCAGTTGGAGGGCTTCAAATAAAATCTGTATTGCATCTTGAAATTGATTATTGCTAATCAGAATTTCAACTTTTTGGATATAGAAATCAATATTTTTGTCATTGATAGCTATTGCATAATCAATAGCTTTTAAAGCATCAGAAAAATTATGATTATAAAAATAAACTAAGCATAGATAATACCAAGATTCGGTATGGAAAGGATCGGAATCAATAAACTTATTTAAAATTTCAACACTTGTTGAGTAATCAAAGGTAGTTAATATGTGATTAAAAATAGTATAATAAAAAACTTCATTTTTTTCATTGAAAGCCTTTACAAAATAACTTACGAAATTATCATGATTTTTGTTTTCGTAATAACATAAACCCAGAGAATAATAAATTTCAGATTTATCATCAGCCAATTCAATAATTTGTAAATACCATTCAATGGCTTGTTCATAACGATAGAGTTTTCTTAAAACATTACCTTTTAACATTAAGATAGAAAAATTACTCGGAAAGTAATCAATAGAGTATTCAATCCAGTCTAAAGCTTCCTGATATTTTCCTAAATGGATTAGCTGATTAAACTTATACTCATAAAAAACGGAATTTAATGGGTGTATTTCTAAAGCAAAGTTGAGCAATTCTTCACAAAGCTCTTTTTTTGAGTGTATACAATAAAATTCATATAGGTCTTCAATTTGGTCTGAGTCCATGAAAGAAAACTCATTTTTTTCTAACATAGATTCAAATTTTAATTGGTATTCATTGATATCATTGGATTGAAAACCGAAGTCATCATCGTAAGAGTTGAAGTGTTTCATTCAATAAATTTTATTACTTGTTTAACGTGTAAAAGTACAACTTTATTTCATTAAATTCAAAAAAAAATTATTTTTTT
>CALLMJ010000163.1 GCA_938006875.1 uncultured Bacteroidia bacterium | reverse complement strand
AATTTGTGTATCGACTGCGTAAAATACTTACATACTCTTAATCCTAATATAGTACGATTCAAACTGAGGATCTGGGTTTGTTGCATCATACAACTCGCCTCTTAATCCTAATATAGTACGATTCAAACCTAATTAAAATTGTCTACGCTGTTGTTACAAGGTAAACACTCTTAATCCTAATATAGTACGATTCAAACCTAAAATCTTTTGATTTCAAAGTACGCACTTTCCAATGATTTTTATACCCTCTATTTTTTCAAATATAAGTTTTTTTTTCTCGAATTCAAAGAATTTTTTGATTAAAATTTATTTTTTTCTCTTAAGTTTATGATAATATAATTAATTGCTAAAATAATTTTATATTAAGTTCGAATGAATTTTCGAGATTTCGGTTTTTATTGATACATAAATACATTGTGATATTCTTTTTGTTAAAAAATGATTTTGAAAGTTTTCAATTATCCTATCGAATTGAATCATTCGAGATTTAATTTTTTGGTAAAATTTATATAAGTTTAGATAATATTTGAAGTTTTGTCTTGTTTCTGAATTCCTAAATAAACTTTATTTATATATTTATCGGATTGCATAGTATAGAAAATAACAGAGTCTTCGTCGGGATTAATATTTTTTTGTATTTTGTCCATTAATTCATTAAGGTAATATTCGCTTATTCTTCCTTCGAAGACAGAGTTTTGAATCCAGTGAAGGTATTGTCTGAAAATATTCAGGATTTTTACAACACGTTTTTCAGAAACATCATAGAAAGCGATACAATACATATTACCACCATATAATAAAAGGTTTATAATCATCTAGTTTTTGAATATGTTTAATAATTTTGTAACATTCCAGCCGAATGAGTCTGCGGTAAGAGACTTCTCGTTTTAACTGACGATGAACAATAGTTTTCTCGAGCCTTTTATCGTAGGCTTCCACGAATTTTTTTCGACCTGTTTCATTAAGGTAGCAAGCTTGATTGCGATATTCGAAGTCTTTGATGGTAATTGAATTTTGATTGAGCATTTTGAAGATAAGTCTATCACCAAGCAAGGGTTTAAAAATTTCAGCAATATCAAAAACAAGCGAAAGTCTATTGTCCGCCGGTTCATGCAAGAATGAAATCAAAGGGGATAGTTTTGTCCGATAAATTTCATTTGCAATAGATGAATAAACCAAGGCATTAGCAAATGAAATCAGTGCATTCATAGGTGTTGTTGGAGGGTGGAATTCTCTTTTTGTAAATTTAATTTCAGAATTAATAAAGAAATTAAAGGCTGAATAGTAGAGCTTATGAATAGCTCCCTCGATATTCATCAAGGAGGGAATATCTTTTGAATGGTCAATCTCTTTGATTTTTTCTTCAATTTGAGAAATAATGTTCACTATTTCGGGAGCCTTCGAAGCATAACGCTTCAAATTTCGCCTGATATTGTTAGCAGCTCCAAGGACAAATTTTCTGGCAATATAGATTCTTCGGGATAATCTTATAAAAAATTTAACTTGTTTAACCAGCAAAGAACCGCTGAAGATTTCATCCGGTGGGTAAAATGTACCCTTATAAGTGCCATAGAAATTGAAAATATGCATTGGAATTTTGTTGCTGGCAATGAATTCAAGAAATCTTTTGTTGAATGTAACATCAGCAAGAACACAAATTGATTCAATATCGTTGATGGGTATACTTTTAGAATCTTTGGAGTATTCTTTTTCGTCTTTTTCTCTTGTTCTGAGCATAATTTCTTCGAATTCATTGTCATCGGCATAAGGTTCAATTTCTTTGTTAGGGATAAATTGTAGTGTATAATTTTTCCTTTTTAGTACCCCAGAGGAAAAAATATAGTAATTTCTTTTCATAATAGCACCAAAAAATTGGACGTAAAATCTTATGAATGATTTATCGGTTGCTAGATAAAAATTTTAATTATTATTTTGGAATTTGAATTTTATTTTTTATATTTACAATTAGCAATAAGAGGTCAAATTTATTTAAAAAATAACTAAATGACCGAACGTGAAGCTAAATATTTAGGTGCATTTCTACACGACATAGGTAAATTTATATGGAAGTCACAGGAATATCACCCGGGAGAAGACCACGAAAGTTTAGGTACGGCTTTGATAAAGTCATATTTTAAGGATGCATCTGTTGTCAATGGAGATAATGTAATCCTCAATTTGCTTGATAGTGCAGGAAAAAGGGCAAGTGGAAATGTTAAGCTGGCAGACATTATTGATGCTTCCACCGACAGGGAATATTCCGAAAGCCGGGAATCGAGAAGACCGCTTATTTCAATTCTGTCGCGTGTTGACATAGGAAAATCATCTTTACCCATCGAAGTTCACTACTATAACCCTGAACCGCTGAAATTCGAAGCTCAAAAACCTCAAAATGGACAAACTACCGAAGAGGATTGGAAAGTTGATAAAAAAGAGATGATTGAAAAGCATGCAAATTCATATAAAAATTTTCAAAATGACTTACAGAAAATAAAGCATATAGCAGATTTCAGAACATTTTTCAGTAGTTTCTATTCTATCTGCGAAAAATATCTGACTTACATTTCCTCAGCATCTTATAAAACCGTTCCTGATATATCATTATTCGACCATTCCAAAATGGTAGCGGCACTCTGGATTTGCATCGAAGAAGGTGATAAAGATAATGAATGCCTGATGATAAAAGGAGATATTTCAGGTATTCAAAAGTTTATCTACAACGAGCTGGAAATGACAGAAAATGTCGCCAAAGTATTAAGGGGGCGTTCATTTTTTGTAAGAATTCTATCCGATGCAGTGGCAAATTACATAATGAGGAAGCTGGATTTGTGGGAAGCCAATGTTTTTTTCAACAACGGCGGTCATTTTGTTATGATAGCCCC
>CALLMJ010000162.1 GCA_938006875.1 uncultured Bacteroidia bacterium | reverse complement strand
AATTTTAGAAGTTTTAGAAATTAAACCCTCTGAATTTTTTAAGATGATAGAGAATAAAAATAATTTTAATTCTTCAAAAAATATTTTAACAGATGAATTAATACAATTTAATGGCTCTTTTGAAAAAAGTTTCGAATCCCTTATTCAGGAAATCTCTAAACATGAATATAAAATTTCAGAAATTCTTTTGCGAATAGAAAAATTAGAAAACCATCAAAAATGAAAAAGTAACTTTATAAATTAAAAAAGAGTGCTAAATTTCATCAGAAATATAGCACCCCAAATTCAAAATTACTTACTCTTACTTGCTCGTTGTATTTATGACGTTTTAGGGAAAAGGTAACCCTATAAATCACATTTTTTTAACAGTTTTATTCACATTTTATATTGTAATCCATTCCATAGCAAGTTAATAACATTATCTGATGCTAAAAATTCATTCGGAAAACCTAAATCTATTTTAGAAACCTCATTAAGCTCGTGCAATATCTCTTCGGGCAATTCTAAATGAAGCACCTCAAAAGATTGTTGTAATTGCTGAGTTGTTCTTGCACCCACAATAGGTATAATAAGATTATTTTTTTTCTGCATAACCCATCTTAAAGCTACTTGAACAGGCGTTACATTCATTTTTTGCGCTAAATCAACTACTTTTTGTGCTATTTGCATAGATTTAGAATTAAGTCTTTTACTCTCTTGTTTAAGTCTTTTCGGTTCATTAGAATTAGGGTTTAAATATTTACCAGTCAAAGCACCGCCAGCTAAGGGGGCCCATGCTAAAATAGGTAGATCCATTTGTTCACACATCTTAAAATATTCTCGTTCAATATCACGAGTAATTAAAGAATATTCTAATTGTAAAGCGCAAAGTTTACTGTAACCTCTAAATTCTGCAAGGGTTTGGGCTTGAGCTACTACCCAAGCCGGCGTATCCGAAAAAGCAATATGTAAAACTTTACCTGTTTGTACTAAATACTCCAAAGAACGCATAACTTCTTCAACAGGTGTAGAAAAATCCCACGCATGTAAATAAAGAATATCTACGTAATCCATTTGTAAACGTTTCAAACTTTTCTCTACCGATTGAACAAGATTTTTACGGTGATTACCACCATCATTGTACTTATTGGGTTCAGTAAATAAGCTGTATTTTGTTGCAATCACAAGTTCTTCCCTTCTTCTGGACTCTTTTACAAATTCTCCAAGCCATCTTTCTGAAGTTCCTTCTGTGTAACGATTGGCAGTATCAAAAAAATTACCTCCTTTCTCAAGATAATGAAAAAATATATTTCGAGATTCTTGATAATCTGCACCTGTTCCCCATTCTAAACCAAAGGTCATGGTACCTAAACAAATCTCGGATACCCGCAAGCCACTGCTTCCTAAAATTTTATATTTCATCATGCTACAAAAATAAAAAAAGATTTTTATCCAACTTTACAATCAAATTATTCTTAATTGTAATTTCTTAGTTGTGAAAAACAACTTTAAGTTGCCTCAACTTAATCAAAATATAATGACTTTTGTAGTGAAATTCAATTTAAATCAATATGAAAAAAAGTATGTTTAAAATCATTAGTTTTATTTTTAGTGTTGTTGTATTCATGTCAATCTCCAATCTTCAAGCACAAAATCTTGAAAAGGAGAACATCTATGAAAAATTTTTAAAATATAGGGCAAAATACGCTAAGTATTTAAAAGTTGCACCAAATTTAGTTTATGGTAAACATCAACAAAATCAACGTAAGGATTATTATAAAACGCAAACTACTCTCTACGCATTAGATAGTATTGTATCAGATACAACCAAAATTGAGTATATTTACGATGTAGATGGTTTTGTTACCGAGATGATTTATTACGAATCAAACATTATTGGGGACTGGGAAGAAGTTTCAAAAGAAGAATATATTTATACAATTGATGACAAATTGGCAGAGATAATAGTTTACGATTATGATAATATAACTTTTTCATGGGATGAATATATTAAACTTGAAATCAATTATATTGGTAATTTAATTGATGAAGAAAATCTTTACATTTGGAATTCTGGCTCTTGGTTAAAAGTAATGTATAGTGATATTACTTACAACATGAATAATATGATTTCCATTGAAGAATGGTACGAACTTAATTTTATCACTATGCAATTTGATAAGTCTTACAAGGTAGAATACGATTATAATGCCAATCAAGATCTTGACTATTTAACTTATTATGATTTTGATGACAATAGCAGTTCCTATAAAGAAAGCCATCGTTTTGATTATTATTACAATTTTAATCAGCAAATTCTTATGATAAAAGAACAAAACTATGTAAATAACTTTTTAGGTTCTTGGGTTGATACAATCAAAACCGTGTTTACTTATGATGCTAATGGTTTATTAGACGAGGAGGAAGTCCTTTATTGGAATGATAACACGAATTCTTGGGAAGAAGACTACAAAATAATTTATTTTTATGACCAAAATTATAACAATAACGATTTACTTTTACCTTATAGTAGTTTTTATACAACATTTTATTCATCAATTTTATCTCAAGAATATTTAATAGATAAGGTATCTCATTATTTTGATTTTATGCTAATTGCTGAGGACAAATACGTTCATGATGGTATCAATTATGTATTAAACGAAGAAAGTGATTATTACTATTCAACAAGAACTATTACCACAAAATCAAAAAATCAAGCTAATTCACAAAATAATCCTGTATTATACCCAAATCCTGTTAAGAATCAGCTTTTTATCAACGGAGTAAAAGAAGGCAATGTAGAAATGTATAATTTGCAGGGGCAATTGGTATTAAAAGCTCCTTTAAATCAAACCATTGAACTGGGGCATTTAACTGATGGAATTTACACTTATAAATTACAAATAGAAAATAAAATCTATACAGGTAAAATAATAAAGGAGTAATAATGTTTTTGTAAAGGCTCGGATAGCAGGCTTATGCCTGCTTTTTTATTTTTTGCAATAATGTTGTAATATTAAAACTAAAAGTTTCAAAAAAAAACTAAAAGTTGTATTTTGATTTAAAAAAACTGTTGTAATTTTGAGACAATTATTCAACCATATAATATCATATGAAAAATTTAGTAAGTAAAATTGTTGTAATGTTCGTGATGGTATTTGTAAACCATTTTGCATTTGCGGGTATCACTCCTGCTGTTTCTAGTGTAGAAGTTCAAACAAAAATTGAAACTGTTAAAACAGAAAAAGTAGAAAAGCTGAGAAAATCTAAAATTAAATGGTACCACAAGTTAGTATTTAAAGCATTTAGTAAAAAAATGGTAGGAGGAATTAGCAAAACGCTTGCTATTATTTTAGCTATTTTATTGCCAGGTCTTATTTGGTTATGGGTTGGACTTATAACAGACTGGGATAAAGCATGGTGGATATGTTTATTACTTTGCTTTTTATTCTTCTTACCCGGCTGGATTTACGGATTTATTAAGATAATTAAAAGTTCGTAAGTAGTTAATCTTTTCAATAAAAAAAGAGACTTTGATAAAAAGTCTCTTTTTTTATTGAAATTCATTTCCATTTACCAATTTTGGACTGGTTTCTCCAACCTGCGTCATATTTAGAATTAGCAAAATAAACAATAATATCTGCCTCATATTTAGAGTCTACAAAAAAGATTTTCTTTTTTGCATCATACTTTGAATTAGTAAAAAACCATAAACCATCTTTATCTGCTTCGTATTTACTACTGACTTCAAATACTACTAAATCAGCATCATATTTTGAATTTGCAGCAAATACTTT